>JAJYAW010000372.1 GCA_021779335.1 Myxococcales bacterium
CACCGCGGGTGCGTGGCGCGACGCGGCGCCCGAATGTCACGCCGCCGGTCCGGTACCCATGGTATGTGCGCCGGCCCGCCGGCCGCCTTGACGGCCCACGGTGGGCTCGCTAGCTTCCTGCAGCCAATCGAGGGGCAACACGACATGACCAAGGCGGACCTGATCGAGAAGGTGCAGGGGGCGCACCCCGACCTCTCGAAGCGGCAAGTGGCCCAGGTGGTGGACGAGGTGTTCGAGCAGCTGGGCAAGGGGATCCGCAAGGACAAGCGGTTCGTCATGCCGGGCTTCGGCACCTTCGCGGTCAAGCGGCGGGCCGGCCGGGTGGGGCGCAACCCCCGCACCGGCGCCGAGATCCAGATCGCCCCCACCAAGACGGTCGGCTTCAAGCCGGCCCCCGAGCTGAAGAAGGTCCTCTAGTGCGCCGGCGCGGGGCGGGGCGCTGAGGTGACCAGCCTCTCCGAGTGGCTCGCGGCCTTCCGCGAGCTGCACGAGCGCGCGCGGCGCGGCTCGCTCGCGCCGGGGGAGCAGGCCGCCTACCGGAGCGGCCGCGACGAGCTGGCGCGCGCCCTGCTCGCGGCGCAGCGGCTCACGCTCAAGTCCGGCGAGACGCCGCGCCAGGCGCTGCGGGTGGCCCGGGCGCTCCAGATCGAGCTGGACCTGCCGACCTCCCGCGAGCGGTCGGTCACCATCGATCTCTCGACCGGCGGCTTCTCGGTGCTGCTCCCCAAGGCGCCGCCGCTGGGCGACGACGTGGGCGTCTCGCTGCGCCTGCCCGCGGCCGAGCCGGTGGCGTGCCGCGCCCGCGTCACCGACGTCAGGCCGCAGGCGGGCCAGGTCCGGGTGGCGGCCCACTTCGTGGGGATGGCGCCGGCGGAGCGGGAGCGGCTCGAGCTGTTCGTCTTCGACACCGTGCTGGCGCAGCTCATCCACTGACGGCGCGGCGTGGCCGCGCTACGAGGCGCTGGCCATGTCGTCCGCCATGGCGTAGCCGCGCTCGCCGGCGTCCGACTGGTCCAGCCCGGTCCACTCGTCCTGCTCGTCGGCGCGCAGCGGGGTGACCAGGCCGACCAGCTTGAAGAGGAGGAAGGAGACGACGCCCGACCAGGCGAGCGTGACCAGCACGCCGAGCGCCTGCACGCCGAGCAGCGCCAGGCTGCCGTCGGCGCCGGCCTCGTTGACCGCCCGGGTGGCCAGCACGCCGGTGAGGAGGGCGCCCAGGGTGGCGGCCACGCCGTGCACCGCGAAGACGTCGAGGGCGTCGTCCAGGCCGAGCCGCGGACGGAGCCGGACCGCGCCGAAGGAGGCGGCGGCCGCCAGGCCGCCCACCGCCAGGCTGGCCAGCGGCGTCACGAAGCCGGCCGCCGGTGTGATCGCCACCATGCCGGCCACGGCGCCGGAGGCCAGGCCGACGCCGGAGATCTTCCCGTGGATGAAGAGCTCGGCCAGGCCCCACACCAGCGCGGCCGCGGCCGGCGCGACGAAGGTGTTGGTGAAGGCGTAGGCGGCCAGGCCGTTGGCGCCGAGCGCGCTGCCGCCGTTGAAGCCGAGCCAGCCGAACCAGAGGAGCCCGGCGCCCAGGACGACGAAGGGCACGTTGTGCGGGACGGTGGTGGGCGCCCGGAGGCCGCGCCGCTTGCCCAGCAGGACGGCGCCCACCAGCGCGGCGGCGGCGGCGTTGATGTGGACCACCGTGCCGCCGGCGAAGTCGAGCGCCCCCATGTTCCGCAGCCAGCCGCCCGGCGCCCAGACCCAGTGGGCCACCGGCGTGTAGACCACCACGCTCCAGAGGGCCACGAAGAGCACGAAGGCCTTGATGCGCATCCGCTCGACGATGGCGCCCGAGACGAGCGCCGGCGTGATGACCGCGAACATGGCCTGGAAGAGCATGAAGGCCAGGTGCGGGACGGTGGGGGCCAGCTCCGGCTCGGGCGCCCCGGTCACGCCGCGCAGCCCGGCCCAGGAGAGGCCGCCCAGCAGGGCGTCGAGCGGCCCGCCGCGGGAGAAGGCCAGGCTGTAGCCCACCAGCGTCCAGAGCACCCCCACGATGGCCATGGAGACGAGCGACATGTTCATGGTGTGGACCACGTTCTTGGCGCGGACCAGCCCGCCGTAGAAGAAGGCCAGGCCGGGGGTCATGAGGAGGACGAGGCCGGCGCTCACCAGCACCAGGGCGGTGTCCCCGCTGTCGATGCGGGGGGCGGCGGCGGTGGCCTGGGCCAGCGCCACGGCCGGGGTGGTCAGGGCGAACGCGGTCAGCAGTCTCTTCACGGGGCCTCCGGGGGAATGGGCGCGGTGAGCACCCGAGCGGAGGCCCTGTGCAGCCCGTGTGCCGGGCAGCGGGTCGCCCGAGATCCGGGCGTTGCGTGGAGCCCGGGCAGCGCGCTGCGCGCCGGGCGGGCATGGGGTGCCTCGACTCCAGGCAGGCGCCGCCCGTCGAGGCAGGGTGCTCGCTCGCGGGGCCGGGCGCCCTGGTCAGGGACGGCTGGTCCGGCGCTCGCCTCCTCGGAAACCCTTCTTGGAGGCCGCGGGGGACGCGACCCGCCGCTTGGCGCCGGCGGCGGGCCTCTTGGCCGGCGGAGCGGCCACCGGCCTCCTCGGCGGCACCTTCTTGACGGCGGCCTTCGGGGCCGGTGGCGGCGCGGGGGCCGGCGGGGGGATCGGCGAGGCCTCCGGAGGATCGTCGTCGCTGGCGCTCTGCAGCGCGGGGGGCGCCTCCCTGACGGCGTGATAGCCGCGCCGGTCCAGGGCGAGGACCGAGGAGGCCCGCTCGGCCCAGGTCCGGCCAGGTCCATCGAGGCCGGGGGCGGCGTCGAGGGCGGCTCGGGCCGCGGCCCGGTCGCCGGAGCGGAGCTCCACGGCGGCCAGGAAGAGCGCCGCCACGGCCCGCTCCTGCGCGGGGGTCCCCTGGGCGTCGCCGAGGAGCCGCTGCAGCGGCGCGATGGCGTCGGCCAGCGGGATCTGCGAGGCGAGCGCCAGCTTGGCCAGGCCGTAGCTGGCGCGCGGGTGGAGCGGGGAGGTGGCGAGGGCGGCGGCGTAGGCGGCGCGGGCGCCCACCGGATCCTTGCGCTGGCGGCGCAGCAGGTCGCCGAGGACGGCCTGGGCGCCGGCCTGCCGCGGCTCGGCCGCGACCGCCGCCGTCGCGGGCTCCACGCCGGCCTCGAGGTTCCCCGCCAGGATGGCGATGCGTCCCTCGAGCGCGCCGGCCACGGGGTGGCGGCCGGCCCGGCCGGCGTAGGTGGCGGCGTCGGCCACGTGCCGGCGCCCCAGGAAGATGGCCGCGTCGGCCAGGTTGGAGTAGGCGGGGACGACCTCGGCGCGGCTCGGGACCCGCTGCAGCGCCTCGACCTTCCGCTCGGCGTCGGCGTCCCGGTAGTCGGCCGCCAGCATCGCCAGGGCGTAGGCGCGCATCGACCCGGCCTCCAGGGGGAACTCCTCGTCCAGCCCGGCCAGCTTGTCGGCCGCGGCCCGGTAGCCGGCGGCCGTGTCGAGCCGGAGGAGCGCCTCGGCCGCCGGGAGGGCCAGCGCCAGCGCCTGGTGCCGCTTGTGGCGCATGTAGCCGAGCACGGCGGCGGCCAGCACCGCCGCCACCGCCAGCGCGACGCCGAGCTTCAGGCCCCTCGCGCGCCTGCTCCCGTCCGGCGGCCCGGTCCCGGGCCCCGGCGTGCCATCGCCGCCACCGGCCTCCGGCGGCTCCGGAGGCCGCGGCGCCGGCTGGCCCCGGGCCCCGGCGCGGGGCCGGGGCTCGTCCAGCTCTGAGGGGATGGCGTAAGCGTCGTCGTCGG
>JAJYAW010000373.1 GCA_021779335.1 Myxococcales bacterium
TCGCGGGGCACCTTCCAGCCGCGGGCCACCAGCAGGCGGCGCAGCAGGAGCGGCAGCGGATCGTCCGGCAGGCCGAGGCCGGCCAGGGCGCGCGCCGCCAGCAGCGGCAGCGCCGCCGCCGGGATGGGCGCGGGGCCGAAGAGGCGCGGCGCGTAGGGCACCACCGCCACGCCGCGCTCGAAGCCGGGCACCAGGCCGAGCCGCAGGGCGAAGCCCGGCCCCGCCAGCAGCCGACCCGCCACCTCCAGGAACCCCTCGCGGAGCGCCACCTCCAGGCCGCCCAGCCCGAGCGCGCCGAGGTCCAGCCGCGCCGCGGCGCCGCCCACCAGCTCCGGCTCGAGCCGGACGTCGAGCCGGCACAGCTCGCAGAGCCGGTTCTGGAACTGGCCGGGCCCGGCCCCGACGTCGAAGGGCAGGGTGACGTCCGGGACCTCGAGATCGAGCACCTCGGTGGTCAGGCCGCCGGCGCCGGCGGCGGCCGACAGGCGCACGTGAGCCCCCCCGCGCTCGAGCCGGAGCTCGAAGCCAGGGACGGTCCGGGCCCCGGCGCCGGTGCCGGCGTCGGGGACGGTCGTTCTCGCGTCGGCCATTCCTCCGAAATCCTATCGGAGGAATGGCGCTTACGCGAAAAAGCGCCCCGGGCCGGGGCGCCGGCCTACGGGGTGTGCTTGACCGGGGCGGCGGCCGCCGCGCCCTCGGCCACCGCGGCCGCCGAGCGCCGGTAGATGACCACGCTGCGGCGGCTCTGGAACTCCTCGTCCTCGCGGGCGAAGACGGTCACGGTGTTCTGCCCTGGCTTGAGCTTGAGGTCGGTGGCGAACACCACCTTGCCGCCCTCCGGCCCCTCCGGCGCCAGCTTGAAGAACGCCTTCTCCTCGTCGACGAAGACGTAGACGTCCCGGAGCCGCGCGTCGGGGTCGGCCGAGGGTGGCACCGTGACGGTGCCGCCCAGGTGGAACAGCTCGGCGTCGACCACGGGCGCGCCGCGCGCCGGATCCGGCACCAGCGCGATGCGGGCCGGCTCCCGCTGCCAGGCCTCGGCGACCGCGCCGCCGTGCGCCGCCCGGGTGGGCGTGGCGTCGCCGCCGGCCACGAAGCCGAAGCGGCCCGGCCGCCACTCGACGCGCCGCCAGCCCGGCACGGCGCCGGTGGTGGCCAGCACGGTCCCCTTCCTGGCGGTGGCGACGACGGGCGAGGTGACGGCCGCGCCGCCGCGGATGGGCACCTCGGGCACGTCCACCCGGACCGCGCCCGCCTCGGGCGTCACCGGCTCGGAGGCGGGGGCCACCGCCAGCTCGATCTTCTCCGAGGCGTACTCGCCGGTCTTCTCGTCGAAGACCTGCAGCCGCACCGGCAGCGCCTCCAGCTTGGAGCCGTGCTTCAGCTCCACCTCCATGGAGGCGGTGCGCGTCTCGCCGGGCTTGAGGGCGCCCAGCACCTCGCGCCCCTTCTTGATGAAGAGCTTCTCGTCCCCCAGGTTCTTCATGGAGACGAAGGTCTTCGCGCCGGCGGCGCCGGGGCCGACGTTGTGCACGTCGACCCGCAGCGTGAAGCGCTCGCCGCGCGCCGGCAGGCCGTCGCCGTTGCCGCCCTTGCGGTCGTCCACCTGCACCGAGAGGGCGAAGGCCGGCTTCGGCACCTCCACCACGTCCACCGCCGAGGCCACGTCGGGCGGGGCCTGCCCGCGGTCGTCGTCGAAGTGGAAGGTCACCTCGTCCCGCCGGCTGTCCAGGCTGCGCGGCAGCCGCACCGGCACCGTCCAGGAGCGCCGCTCCCCGGGGCGCACCGCGCCGAAGACGAACTCGCGCCGGTCCAGCAGGGGGTTCTTCTCGTCGCTGGTCCAGGCCCGCAGGCGGCGGAAGGGCGCGTCGCCGCGGTTCTCCACCGTGACGGTCCAGGGCATGGTCTCGCCGGCGTGGACGGCCTTGCCGCCGGTGCTCACCGTGACCACGCCGCGCGGCGCGCCGGCCTGCCGGGCCGGCCCGGCCGACCAGTCCAGGCCGAGCTGGGTGAGCCGCGCCTCCAGCCGCTTCTCCTCCTCGCGGCGCTTCTCGGCCACCAGCGTGGTGGCCGCCTCGAGGAGGCGCGGCCGGTCGTTGAAGGGGGCCCGCGTCAGCAGCTCGCGGGCGAACTTGATCTGGTAGTCCTCCTTGACCTGGTCGGGGTCGGCGTCGATGGCCTCGTCCTCGGCCTGCTCGGCCGTCAGGGCGTCGTCGCCGTGCGCGTCGCGGGCCGCCTCGCGCTTGAGCGCCTTGGCCACGCCGTCCTCGCTCTCCTCCAGCAGGTAGCGCAGCTCCAGGGCCGGCTTCTGGGCCCGCTGCTTCCTCGCGTCGGCCAGGGCCGCCGCGGCGTCCTTGCCCTTCTCGCCCGGGTTGGTGAGGTGGCGGTCCAGGTCCGCCTCGCCCATCATGCGGGGCGGGGCGAAGGCGTTGACCTGGTCCCTGAGGACGCGGCCCGGGTAGAGGGCCACGTCGGGCGTGATGCCCACCTCCTGGATGGAGACGTCGCCGGGGGTGAGGTACTGGGCGATGGTGAGCTTGAGGGCGGCCTCCTCGGCGGGCCGCCCCGGCTCGGTGAAGTCGAAGAGCGACTGGACCGAGCCCTTGCCGAAGGTCTGCCGGCCGACCACCAGGGCGCGGTTGTCGTTCTTGAGCGCGCCGGCCACGATCTCGCTGGCCGAGGCGGAGCCGCCGTTGACCAGCACCACCAGCGGCAGGTCGGGCATGTCGGAGCGGTCGGCGCTGGCCTCCTTGACCTCGCGGATGCGCTGGGCGCCGTCGCCCACCGTCTTGACGATGACGCCCTGGGAGAGGAACAGGTCGGAGAGGGTGATGGCCTCCTCCAGCAGGCCGCCCGGGTTGCCGCGCAGGTCGAGGATCAGCCCCTTCAGGCTGCCGCCCGCCTGGGCCTTCTGCGCGTTGATGGCCTGGATCACGTCGCGGGTGCTGTTGCGCGAGAACTGGGCCAGCCGCACGTAGCCGACGCCGCCGGCGAAGAGCTTGGCCTGGGGCACCGACTCGACGTTGATGGTCTCGCGCAGCAAGGTCATGCGCCGGGGCTCGGGCCAGGCGGCGCGCGCCACCGTCAGGGCCACCGGGGTGCCGGGCTTGCCGCGCAGCCGGTCCACCGCGTCGTTGACGTCCAGGTTGACGGTGGACTGCTCGCCGATGCGGGCGATGACGTCCTTGGCCTTGAGGCCGGCCCGCTGCGCCGGGGTGTTCTTGATGACCCGCACGATGGTGAGGTCGCCGTCGCGCATCTGGATGACGAAGCCGAGGCCGCCGAACTCGCCGCGGGTCTGCAGCTTCATGTCCTTGAAGTACTTCGGCTCCAGCAGCACCGAGTGCGGGTCGAGCGTGCTCAGCAGGCCGTTGGCGGCCGCGTACTCGAGCTCGCGCAGGTCCTGGTGCGACACGAGGTGCTCCTGGACGAACCCCATGATCTCGCCGAGCAGCACCCGCGCCCGCCAGATGGTGTCGATGTCCTTGAACCCGAAGTCCCGCTGGGCCGCGCCCACCGTGACCGAGAGCCGGTCGCTCTTGACGTCGCCCTTGACCATGACCTCGGCCACCTGCCGCTCCACCGCGTCGAGCGCCGCGATCACCATGGCCTTGGGGTCGATGCGCGAGGGGTCGACGTAGGACTGGTAGACGTAGTGGATGACCTTGCCGAGGATGGGCAGCCGGTCCAGCCGGTAGTCCGCGTCCGCGTCGCCGTCCTTGCCGCCGCCGGCCGAGGACCGGAAGGCCAGCGCGCCGGCCGGCAGGGCGCCCTCG
>JAJYAW010000374.1 GCA_021779335.1 Myxococcales bacterium
GCCTGCTGGCTGCGCACCGCCCCCGGCCCCGGCTCGGCCCGCACGTAGCGGCCGTCGGGGAGGAGCCGGCGGGCCCGGGCCCCGTCCTGCAGGGCCAGCCCGAGCACCTCGTCCACCAGCCGCCGCTTGAGCTCGGGCGCCTCGACCGGGAACATGACCTCGACGCGCGTGTTGAAGTTGCGCGGCATCCAGTCGGCGCTGGAGAGGTAGCACCGCGCCTCGTCGCCCACGCCGAAGGCGAAGACCCGGCTGTGCTCCAGGAAGCGGTCCACGATGGAGACCACCCGGATCCGCTCCGACAGCCCGGGCACGCCGGGCCGGAGGCAGCAGATGCCGCGCACCACGAGATCGATCTCCACGCCGGCCGCGCTGGCCGCGTAGAGCGCCCGGATGACCGGCGGGTCCACCAGGGCGTTCATCTTGGCCACGATGCGGCCGGCCGGGCCCCGGGCCGCCTGCTCCTGGATGAGCCCGACGAGCCGGCCCTGCATCTCGCCGGGGGCCACCACCAGCTTGTTCCAGCGGGGCGGCTCGGCGTAGCCGGTCAGCACGTCGAAGAGGTCGGCCACGTCCTCGGCCAGGGCGGGGTCGGCCGAGAAGAGGGAGAGGTCGGTGTAGCCGCGGGCCGTCTGCTGGTTGTAGTTGCCGGTGCCGAGGTGGACGTAGCGGCGCAGCCGCCCCCCCTCGTGGCGCACCACCAGCGCCATCTTGCAGTGGGTCTTCAGGCCGGGCACGCCGTAGACCACGTGCACGCCCGACTCGACCAGCTTGCGGGCCCAGCGGATGTTGCGGTCCTCGTCGAAGCGGGCCTTCAGCTCCACCAGCGCGGTGACCTGCTTCCCCTCCTCGGCGGCGTGGGAGAGGGCCCGCACGAAGGGCGAGTCGCCGCCGGTGCGGTACATGGTCTGCTTGATGGCGATGACGTCCGGGTCGTCGGCCGCCTCGGCGATGAAGCGGACCACCGGGTCGAAGGACTCGTAGGGGTGGTGGATGAGGTGGTCGCGCCGGCCGATGGTCTCGATGACCGGCGTCTCCTCGTCGAAGCCGGGCGGCACGACCGGGAGGTGCGGCGCCACCCGCAGGTCGGGGCGCGGGTCGGCGTCGGCCAGGGCCGCCACGTCCTGCATCTCCAGCGGGGCGTCGATGGCGTAGACGTCGGCCGGCTCGAGCGCCAGCTCCTCGCGCAGCCGCGACACCAGCACGTCGGGCGCGCCGGCCCCCACCTCCAGCCGCACCGCCGCGCCGCGGTCGCGCTTGCGCAGCTCGTCCTCGATGGTGGAGAGCAGGTCCTCCGACTCCTCGTCGTCGATGTCGAGGTCCCAGTTGCGCGTCACCCGGAAGACGGCGCGGTGCACCACCGCGAAGCCCGGGAAGAGCTCCCCGGCGTGGTCGGCGATGAGCTCGTCGAGCAGCGCGTGCGCCTGCCCGGTGGCGCTGGGCAGCTTGACGAGGCGGGGCAGCACGGCCGGCACCTGCACCACCGCCAGGAGCTCCTCGGCGGCGCCCCGGGCGCGGCGCCGCCCGCCGCGGCGCAGCAGGAGCGCCACGTTGAGCGACTTGTTGCGCAGCTGGGGGAAGGGGTGCCCCTGGTCCACCGCGAGCGGCGTGAGGGCCGGCCGCACCTGGTCGTTGAAGTGGACCCGGGCGGCCGTCACCTGCTCCGGGGTGAAGTCGCGCGGCGCCACCAGCCACAGGCCGGCCGCGGCGAGGCGCGGCACGAGCTCCTGGCCCCAGGTGGCGCACTGCCGCTCGATGAGCGCGTGGGCCTTGGCCGAGATGGCCTCCAGCGCGCCGGCCGGCAGGAGCCCGTCCACCGTGATCTTGGAGACCTGGCTGGCCAGCTGCTTCTTCAGGCCGGCCACCCGGACCATGAAGAACTCGTCCAGGTTGGAGGAGACGATGCCCAGGAACTTGAGCCGCTCCAGGATGGGGAGCGCGCCGTCCTGCGCCTCCTCGAGCACCCGCTCGTTGAAGGCGAGCCAGGAGAGCTCCCGGTTGAGGAAGCGCGCCGGATCCGGCGGCTCCGTCGGGCGCGGCCCGGCGTCGGCGGCGCTGACGTTGAAGAGGATGGGTGGCATCGGGCTGGTGCGACGCCGCCGTCCGGGCGGGCCGACGCCGGATCATGGATCGGGAGGTCACCGCGCGTCAGTTTTCGAATGTGACAATCGGCGGCCACACCCCTTGGGGGTGCGGCGGCCCGGCACCGGCGCCCCGCCCCGGGAGGCTAGACTGCGCCCCACATGAGAAACGGCCAGGAGCGGCTGCTCGCCGCCATCGACGTGGGGACCAACGCCGTCCGGCTCGAGATCGCCAGGCCGCTCCCCGACGGGACGCTGGAGACCATCCACCAGGAGCGCGATCCCATCCGCCCGGGCGAGGGCGTCTTCACCTCCGGCGTCATCGCCAGGCCGGTGGCCGACCGGCTGCTGGCCACCTTGCGCCGCTACGCCACCCTGTGCCGCCGCCACCGCGCCCGGGTGCGGGCGGTGGCCACCAGCGCGGTGCGCGAGGCGCGCAACCGGGACGACATCGTGCGGCGGGTGCGCGACGAGGCCGGCCTCGCGCTGGAGGTGGTCTCCGGGCGGGAGGAGGCGCGGCTCATCTGCCTGGGCGTGCTGGACGGCCGCCCGCCCAAGGCCCGCTCGCTGGTGCTCGACATCGGGGGCGGCTCCACCGAGGTCGCCCTCGGCCTGGGGGAGAAGCCCACCGCCCTGCACTCGGTGGCGCTGGGGGCGGTCCGGCTCACCGAGATCTTCGCCTCCTCCGGCAAGGTCTCCAGGGAGCGGCTGGCGGTGATGCGCTCCTACGCGGCCGAGGCCTTCCGCGACCAGCTGCCCGACGCGCTGCCGCGCCTCAAGGTGGCGCTGGGCAGCTCGAGCACCATCGGCGCCATCGTGGCGGCCGCCTCGGCGTCGCGCCGGCTGACGCGGCGGCGGCTGGAGAAGACGGTGACGGGGCTCGCCGAGCTCACCCTGGCCGAGCGGCGGCGCCGCTTCGAGCCGCGCCGGGCCGAGATCATCGTGGCCGGCGCGGTCATCCTCGAGGCCGCCATGCGGCACCTCGGGCTCGACGAGGTGGTGGCGGTCGACACCGGCCTGCGCAACGGCGTCCTCAAGGACCTGGCGCTGCGCACCCCGGCCGCGGCGGCGCTGGCCGCGGCCCAGCGCACCCGCTCGGCGGCCGCGGTGGGGCGGCGCTTCGGCTTCGACGAGAGGCACGCCCGCCAGGTGGCCCACCTGGCGCTGCAGCTCTTCGACCAGCTGGCGGCGCTGCACGGCCTGCCCGCCTCGGCGCGCAGCCTCCTCGAGGCGGCCGCGCTGCTCCACGACGTGGGGCACGCCGTCTCGCCGCAGCGCCACCACAAGCACACCCTCTACCTCGTGCAGAACGCCGACATCGCCGGCTTCTCCGACGAGGAGCGCCACCTGGTGGCGCTGGTGGCGCGCTACCACCGGCGCACGCCGCCGGAGCGCGGCCGGCCCGACCTGGAGGGGCTGGGCGCCGCCGAGCTCAGGCTGCTGCGCCGGCTGGTGGCGCTGCTGCGCGTCGCCGACGCGCTCGACCGGAGCCACCACCAGCCGGTCACCGACGTGCGGGCCGCCCTGCGCGGGCGGGTGGTCCGCGTGGTGGCCCGCACCCGCGCGCCCATCGACCTCGAGCTGTGGGACGTGGCCCGCGAGGCGGCCTGGTTCCGCGCGGCCATGGGGCGGCGCCTCGAGGTGGCGGCGGCGCGGCGCTGAGGGCGCGCGGCACCCACCTCCGCCCACCG
>JAJYAW010000375.1 GCA_021779335.1 Myxococcales bacterium
CCCGGCCGGCCGCGCGGGTCGTCGGCGCCGAAGAGGGCCGCGTCGGCCACCAGCGGCGCCACCTGGCGCGGCTCGCTGGCGCGGGCCTCCACGCGGGCCTGCAGGAGGGCCCGCTCCCGCTCGAAGTCGGCGGGCGCCAGCGCAGGGCGCCGCACCGCGTCGGCCAGGAGGTCGAGCGTGGGCGTCAGGTTGCGGGACAGCCCCTGGACGGTGACGACGAGCGCCCCACCCCCGGCCCGCGCCTCGATCTGGCCCCCCAGCGCGGTGACCGCCTCGGCGAAGGCGTCGGCGCTCCGGCCGCCGGCGCCGGAGGTGAGGAGCTGGGCCAGCAGCGCCGTGAGGCCGGCCTTCGAGGCGGGCACGGCCCGCTCCGCGCCGGGGAAGACCAGGTGGGCGGTGAAGAGGCCGGAGCCGGGCAGCGGCAGCGCGCGCACCTCCAGGCCGGAGGCGAGCGTGAAGGGGCGGACCACCGGCGGCACGAGTCGCGCCGCGGGCAGGTCGGCCGGGCGGGTGGCCGGGAGGGGCGCCGCCCCCTCGGTCCGCGGCAGGATGCGCAGGTCGAGCCGGCCCTCCCCCAGGGAGCGGGCGGCGTCGCGCAGCCCGGCCGGGCCGGCCGCGGCGAAGCGGGCCAGGTCGGCGGCGAAGCCGTCCGGTCGGCCGAGGTGGAAGCGGTACTCGTTGAGCTTGTCGGCGCGCTGCTCCAGGTCCTCGCGCGCCTCGCGGAGCTGCACCTCCTGGCGCACGCGGGCGCGGGCGACCTCGGCCGCGCTCGGGCCGGCCGCCGAGAGGTCGGCCAGCACCGAGAGGACCTCGCGCTTCACCGCGTCGAGGTCGGCGCCGGGGACGCCCGTCACCTGGACGCGGAAGAGCGAGCCGAGCAGCCCCGGCTCCAGCCCCACCTCGACCGACTCGGCGAGCCGCAGCTCCATGACCAGCCGGCGCACCAGCCGCGAGGAGGGCCCCTCGGCGAGCACGCGGGCCAGGAGCTCGAGCTCGGCCGTCCCGGCCGCGTAGGCCGGCGGGGCGTGCCACAGGAGCTCGAGCCTGGGCAGCTCGACCCGGTCCACCACCACCCGCCGCACCTCGGCGGCCAGCCGGGCCGGGGCGACCGGCGGCGGCGCCACGCAGGGGCGGGCCGGGACGGCCGAGAAGAGCCGCGTCACCAGGGGCCGGACCACGGCCGGGTCGAAGTCGCCGGCCACCACCAGCGAGGCGTTGGCCGGCACGTAGTGGGCGTCGAAGAAGGCCACCACGTCCGGGAGCGTGGCGGCCTCCAGGTCCTCGTGCGATCCGATGACCGGGTGGTGGTAGGGGTGGCCCTCCGGGTACATGGCCTCGGGGATGAGCAGCTCGGCCACGCCGTAGGGGGTGTTCTCGGTGGTCTGGCGCCGCTCGTTGCGGACCACGCTCCGCTGCAGGTCGAGCTTCTGCTGGGTCATGGTGGCGCCCAGCGCCTCCAGCCGGTCGGCGTCGAGCCAGAGGAGGGTCGGCAGCAGCGAGGCCGGCCCGGTCGAGTAGTAGTTGGTCCGATCCGGCGAGGTGGAGGCGTTGTTGGAGCCGCCCTCCTGCTCCATGAGCACGTCGAACTGGTTCCCCGGCACCCGCGCGGTCCCCATGAACATGAGGTGCTCGAAGAGGTGAGCGAAGCCGGTGCGCCCGCGCGCCTCGTCCTTGGCGCCCACGCCGAACCAGGTGTCGATGACCACGCGCGGCACCCGGTGATCCGGCGCCAGCGTGACGGCCAGGCCGTTCGGGAGGGCGAAGGCCTCGAGCGGGAGCGGGGCCACCGCGGGCTGCGGCGCCGGGCCGGGCGCGGCGGCCCAGGTCGGGGCGGGGAGGAGCAGGGCGGCGGCGAGGGCGCGGAGGGCGGTGGGCAGGTTCATGGGCTCAGGTGCAGGGAGGCCCGGGAACGCCCGGCGTGACCCGGCCGGCGCGCTCAGGTGCCGAGGTAGCGGCCGGGCCGGTGGTTGACGGCCAGCACGAGGTTGAGCGCCACGGCGCCGACGATCGACAGGGCGATGGTGGCGGGTGAGACGACGAGGAGCGAGGCCAGCACCACCGCCGAGTCCACCACCATCTGGAAGACGCCCGCCCGCACGCCCCGCCGCTCCTGCAGCCAGATGGCCAGGATGTTGAGCCCGCCCAGGCAGGCGCGGTGGCGGAAGAGGATGAGCAGGCCGATCCCCATGAGGGCGCCGCCCAGCACCGCCGCGTAGAGCGGGTGGATCCACTCGATGCGGAGGACCAGCCGCAGCCAGTCGGTGGCCAGGGAGACGAGCCCGATGGCGGCGAAGGTCTTGCCGGTGAAGCGCCAGCCCATCTGGCGGACGCCCAGCCAGAAGAACGGGAGGTTGAGCAGCACGAAGAGCTGGCCGAAGGTGAGCGGCGTGACGCGGGCGAGCAGGAGCGCCACGCCGGAGGTGCCGCCGGAGAGGAGCCCGGCCTGCGAGAGGAAGCGCAGGCCGAGGGAGATGAAGCCGGCGGCCGTCAGGATCGCCTGCAGGTCCTCCAGGACGGAGTGGCGCTGCGCATCCCGCGCCACCTACGGCGCCTCGGCGGCCGCCGCCAGGAAGGCGTCGTTCTCGGCGCGGGTGCCCACCGAGACGCGGATGCAGCCGGTGAGCCCGGCGTAGTGGTCCTGCCGGCGCACCAGGAGGCCGCGCGCCAGCAGCGCGTCATAGGCGGCCTTGGCGTCCGGGGTGCGCACCAGGATGAAGTTGGCGACCGACGGGTAGGCAGTCCAGCGCGGGTGGTCGGCGAGCCCGGCCAGGAGCCGCTTGCGCTCGCCGCGGATCCGCTCCACCAGCGGCGCCACGTAGCCGGGCGCCTCCAGGGCGGCCCGGATGACGACGCCGGTGTGGGCCGGGATGCAGAAGGGCGGCAGGAGCGCCTTGACCACCGCGGCCACGCGCGGCGCGGCGAGCAGGTAGCCGGTGCGGATGCCGCCGAGGCACCAGCTCTTGGAGAAGGTGCGCAGGATGGCCACGCTCGGGTTGTCGCGGGCCAGCGGCCGGGCGTCGGTGCCGGCGAAGGCGTGGTACGCCTCGTCGATCACGAGCAGCCAGCCGGTGGCGCGCGCCTTCTCGGCCAGGCGCGCCAGGTCGCCGGCGGCGAAGAGGGCGCCGGTGGGGGCGTGCGGGTTGGGCAGGAAGAGCACGCCCGGCGGGCCGTCCATGGCCGAGCGCAGCGCCGCCAGCGGCAGCCCGAAGCCGGGCGCGAGCGGCACGGCGCGGTAGGGCGTGCCGGCGGCCACCGCCGAGCCCTTGTAGTAGGGGAAGGCCGGGGAGGTGTCGAGCACGGAGGTGGCCGCCTGCGAGAGCGCCATGATGAGGAGGTTGGAGCCGGGCGAGAGGACCACCCCCGCCTCCGGCCACCCCTCGTGGCGCGCCAGGTCCGCGCGCACGTCGTCGGCGTGCAGCTCCGGGTAGCGGTTCCAGTGGAGCGCGGCGAGCCGCGTCAGGACGCGCGCCTTGAGCTCGGCCGGGAAGTCCTCCGGGCTCTCGTTCTGGTCGAGCTTGATGGCCGCGTCGACCTTCGCGTACGGGTAGTCGGCGACCTCAGCGAGGTGGGGCTTGAAGGGGTCCACGGCGGCGCACCCTAGCAGGGGGGCGTGCGGCGTGAAAAGCGGTCGGGGCGCCCGCCCCGGCCGTCGGCCCGGCGGGGCGCGCCGTCGGGAAGTCCCGACAGCCGCGGGCCCAACCCCGTGGAATCCGGTGGTGGTCGGGCTGGCAGGCCAGATGCACAGGTGAAGGGTCAGGTGG
>JAJYAW010000376.1 GCA_021779335.1 Myxococcales bacterium
ATGTAGCGGTCGCTCGGCCCGAGGTGCCGCGGCGCCGAGCTGAAGGCGAAGCACGCCACCGGCCGGCCCTGGGCGAAGACCAGGTGCTTGAGGTGCTCGCCGACCGGCTGGTGTTGCGTCCCGGCCTCGATGCGACGAGCTGAAGTGGCGCGTCTCGCGTAGCGCGCCACGGCTGGTGGCGAGGGCGTAGCAGCGAGCGCGGGACGATCCGGTCACTGGTTGGGGGTGGAGCACGAGGCGGGGGCGCCCCGGCGCTGGCCGTCGTGTGTCTCGGTGGGGTGTGGGGCGCCCCCGCCTCGTAGATGCCGCCGAGCGGGAAGCAGTTGGGTGCTGGCCAGGAAGTTGAGAAGCCGGTGGGGCTGGGGAGACTTCGGGTTGCGAGACCTGGAGGTCCCCCATGAGTCCTGTAGAGGCCGCCCCACCGGCAGCTGATCCATGCCTGTCTCGGCCGTACTCGTCCAGCCCCGAGCAGAAGGGCGGGACTTGGATCGCCGAGGCCGTCCTCAGTCTGGCGATGCACCTGCCGATGCTGAAGTCGCCTGACTCGTATCGCCCCAAGGCCTGCCGTTGCGGTTGTGAGCGCCTCCAGGGCCATGGCCTGCGCGAGCGGCACCCGCTCGAGCTCGTCGTCGACGGTCAGCCCATCCCAGTCGTGAACATCCGGGTCTTCCTCTGCGCGGGCTGTGGCGCGACCTGGCGGGTGCTGCCGGCCTTCCTGGCCCGCTGCCTCTGGCGCACTTGGGATGTCGTCGAGCGTGAGGCCCTGGACAAGCCGCGGCCCCGCTCGGCCCCGGCAGTGCCTCGACGCACGGTCCAGCGCTGGCGCGCCCGGCTCGCACAGTCGGCGCGTCTGCCCGTCCAGGTCCTGGTCGTCGCCGGCGGGCTGGTGCGCGACCTGGCCGAGCGCGTGGGCCTCGAGCCGACGCGCAAGGAGCTGCTGGCCGCCTCCGGCGGGAGCCTCGCCGCGCTCGCGGTGCTCCTCCACCGCCTGGCTCCGGGGGTCCGTCTCATGTAGCCCGCCACGATCCTTGGCCTGATCGCCCGGCCGCCTCTCGGGCAAACCCATCCCACCCCGAATGGCGGCAGCCCTCCGATACGACGAGGGCATGGACGACAAGACCAAGCAAGACATCGCGCTCTTCCGCATCTCGGTTCTCGGCCCGCTCGTCGGCGCCCGGCTCGACCACGGCGACGTGATCGACCTCTGCCGCGAGGCGGCCCTGCGTGACTGGGAGTTCCCCGACGGCACGGTCGGCAAGATCGCCGTCGAGACCATCCGCCGCTGGCACTACGCCTACCAGCACGGCGGCTTCGCGGCCCTGATGCCCGACGACCGCAGCGACCTGGGCTCCACCGGCATCCGCGCGGAGCTGGCGGACCTCATCCTGCGCGCCAAGCGCGAGCGGCCCCGGCGCACCATCCCGCGGATCATCCGCATCCTCGTCTGGTCGGGACGGGCGAAGGAGGGCGAGCTCTCCAAGTCCGCGGTCCACCGCCTCCTCGAGCGCCACCACATCTCCGGCCGGCCGCGCGTCGGCCCCACCGCCGAGCGCCGCTCCTGGCTCCACGAGTTTCCCGGCGACCTGCTCATCGGCGACTCGCTCCACCCCAGGCAGAAGGTCGTCCTCCCCGATGGCACCTTGCGCAAGGTCTACATGCTTTCGCAGATCGACTGCGCCACCCGCTACGTCCCGGAGAGCTTCTTCGCCCTTCACGAGGACGCCGCCGACCAGGAGAAGGGCCTCAAGCTCGTCCTGCGCGTCCACGGCCGCTGGCGCGCCTACTACGTCGACCGCGGCCCGGCCTACATCGCCCGCTCGCTGAGGATCATCTGCGGTGGGCTGGACATGCGCCTGCTGCACACCGGCAAGGGCGACGCCGCTGCCAAGGGAGCCATCGAGAGATGGCACCGCACTTGGCGCGAGGAGGTCGAGTCCGAGCTGCCCGACCACCCCATCCCCTTGAGCGAGCTCGAGGCCAAGCACCGCGCCTGGCTCGCCTGCGACTACCACGCCCGCGTCCACTCCACGACCGGCCGTGCCCCGAAGGAGCACTGGCTCGAGCTGTGCCACCACCTGCGCCCGTTGCCCAAGGGCCTTGACCTCGACGCGCACTTCCTGCACCGCGTCAAGCGCACCGTCAGCAAGGTCGGCACCGTGCGCTGGGGCGGCGGCCGCCTGGAGGTCAGCCCCGACCTCTCCGAGCGCGAGGTCGAGCTGCGCTACGACCCCAACGACCCCGACATGCTCCCCAAGGTCTACGTCGAGGGCCGCTTCGTCTGCGACACGGTCCCCCTCGACCTCTACCGCAATGCCCACCGCAAGCGCCGCCGCGACCTCGGCGCGCCCGACCCGACCGTCGAGCCCACCGGCCTCTCGCCGCTCGACGACCTGGTCCGCGAGCACCAGCGCCTCACCACGCCGCTGTCCCACCTCGCAGCCAAGGAGACCGACGATGAAGACGACGACGAGTAGACCCAGGCCCGACTCCTACCGCTCCCGCTTCGGGCTGACCCATCACCCGCTGCCGCGCGACGCCTCCGGCAAGAGCTTCTTCGACCAGACCAAGGGCTACCTGCAGCTGGAGATGTACTTCCAGGAGCTGCTCGACGAGCCGGGACTGGGCGTGCTCACCGCCGAGGCCGGCGTCGGTAAGACCGCCGCCATCCGCAACCTCTGCGCCGCGCTGCCCGAGCCGGACTTCCGCACCCTCTACAACTGCGACACCGCCGTCTCCGCCTTCGACGTCTACCGGGCCCTCGCGCTCGAGCTGGGCCTGAAGCCCTCGCACCGCCGCGCCCAGCTCTGGTGGGATCTCAAGCGCGCCATCACCCATCTCGTCGAGGAGCAGCACACGCTCCCCATCCTCGTCCTCGACGAGGCCCAGCTCCTCTCCGACCGATTCCTCGTCGACCTCTGCGGCTTCCTCAACTTCGCCTTCGACCGCAAGACGCTGCTCACCGTCTGGCTCGTCGGCCTGCCTGCGCTCGAGGCCCGGCTGCGCATGCAGCACCACGCGCCGCTCGCCTCTCGCATCGTCGGCCGCGTCCGCCTCGAGCCCCTGGGCCGCGACGACTTCAAGGCGCTCGTCGACCACGGACTCAAGGCCGCCGGCTGCAAGGACAAGCTCTTGACCGACTCCGCCCTGGAGATCCTCTGGCGAGCATCCCACGGCGTCCTGCGCGCGGCCTCGCGACTGCTGCGCGCGGCCCTGCGCCAGGCTCACCGCGACAACCAGAACCTCGTCGACGACCACGTCCTCACCAAGGTCATCGACGAGCTCAACCCGAAGCAGGAGGACAAGCCGTGAACGCCCTATCGCTGCGCCCGCCCATCGAACGCTTCGCCCGCTCGCCCGAGCTGGCGAGCCTGACCATCCTCGAGTCCGTCCTGGCCACCTGCGAGGCCGCGCTCTTCGCCGCGCACCCCGAGGTCGCCCACGGTGCTCTCGACGTCTGCGAGCGCGGCTCCTCCGCCATGCGCGCCCACGCCATCCTCGTCGCCACCCGCCGCCTCGCCACTGCCCTCGCGGCCTACCGCGAGGCCCTCGGCCGCGACGAGCGCCGCCGCATCCGCGAGCGGGAGCGGGACCGCGACATGCCTTTCTGAACGACGCCTGACCGCCCAGTCCTCGGGCCGCTCCCGGTCTACGCCGGGTGCGGCCTCGTCACGTCAGCTGGCAATCGTGGCAACGAGCGTGGGACGATCCGTCGCACGCAGCGCGGAACGCAACAGCTGGGTGTAGCCGAGGTAGTGG
>JAJYAW010000377.1 GCA_021779335.1 Myxococcales bacterium
CGCGTCCGGGGCGGCGCGCGTGGCCCAGGCCAGCGCCACGCGGAGCTCCGCCAGCGTGCGCCGCACCAGCTGGACGATGCCGCTGTCGCGCAGGGTGAGGATGAGCTGGTCCGCCTCGCCCAGCGCCGCCCGGTACGGACCACCGGCGCCGCGGGAGGACACCGCGGAGATCCCGACCACCCGGCCGAGCTGGCCCCGGAGGATGGCGTTGCGGGGGTTGGCGGCGACGAGCTGGCGCCCCCAGCCGATGACCTCGTCGAAGGGGACGCCTTCGTACTGCCCGTGCGACAGGGCCTCCACGCCCCAGTCGTTGACCAGATCGAGCGCCCGGGTGGCGACCCGCTCGCTGCCGGGCTGGAACCGCCAGGCCTCGCGGACGTCGGCCCAGGCCGCCTCGAAGTCGGGCCGGGGGTCGCGCCCGACCAGCGAGGCGCCGCGGGCGCGCACCATGAGCGCCCAGGATCGGTACAGGCGGGCCCGCGCCGGCTGCCACCCCTCGGCGACCACCCGGCCGGACGCCTCGACGGCCCCGGCCAGGTCCTCATCTCCCGGGAGCCCCGCCTCCTGGGCCCGGCGCGCCCGGAGCAGCAGCGCCAGGGCGAGGCACAGGCGGGCGTCGGCGTTCTCGGGCTCGAGGGCCAGCGTCCTCTCCGCCGCGCCGATGGCCCCCTCCACGAGGGCCGAGACGTCCTCGCCCGCGTTTCCGAGGAGGTTGGCGGCGTTGGACTCGACGTCGGCCAGCCCGGCCCACGCGCCGGCCCGCGCCGGCGCCACCTCGGTCGCCCGCCGGGCCAGGGCGATCCCCTCGAGGACGGCGCCGCGGAACGGGCGCCCCAGGTCGTACAGGATGGCGGCGCGCTCGCCGGTGGCGCCGGCGGCGGCCTGCAGCACCTCCACGGACTCGGGGTCGAGCCGGCGGGCCTCCTCGAGGAGCCGCAACCCTTCCTCGGCGTGGGCCAGCGCCTCCGCCGACGGCGCGTCCAGCCTGCGCCACAGCCGGTGGATCCTGGCCACCGTGAGCCGGAGCGCGAGGCCGCTGCGGGCGACCCGGAGCGCCTCCGCGCCGACGGCGATGGCCGCGGCGGCCCTCGCCCTCGCCTCGGCCATGTGGCCGCGCTCGGCCAGGGACTGCACGACGAGCCGCTGGGCGCCGAGGGTGAGCTCCCGAGCCTCGAGCCAGGTCGGATCGTCGTCGGGCACCGCGGAGAGGGTGTCGACGGCCGCCTCGGGCCTGTCCTGCAGGAGCGCCGCGCGGGCCAGGGCGAGGCGGCCCAGCGCGTCGCCGCGCCCGGCCAGCGCGGCCAGGCGGGCCAGCGCGGGGTCGCGCCAGGCGCGCTCCGCCTCGGCGACGAGGCGCCCGCGCAGCGCGAGGTCCTCGACCGCCGCGAGCCGCGCCTTCTCCACCAGGAAGCGCTCCCCCTCGGCGGTGGCCAGCGCGTACGCCAGGCCCGGCCGCCGGTCTCCGAGCTCCCAGGCGCGACGCAGCCAGGTGAGGGCGGCGTCGTGGTCGCCGAGGAGCTGGGAGGCGAGCCCCTTGAGGTGGGCCGCCGGCCCCTCGGCGCGCCCGCCGCGGCGCGCGTCCACCGCCCCGGCCGCGCGGCGCACCCCCTGCAGCGCAGGCCGGAGATCATGCAGCGGCAGGAGCTGCGCCCTCGTCATCGACTGCTGGAGCACCTCCGCCTCCCCGCCCAGCCGCGCCGCCTCGAGCGCCTCGAGCCCGGACTGCCGGGACAGCCAGAGCGCGGAGCCGAGGGCCGCGAGCAGGGAGGCGAGGGCCACGGCGAGGGAGCGCGAGGCGGCGCGGTTCCGCCTGGCCCAGCGGTAGAGCCGCTCGACCAGGGGGGCAGGCCGCGCCCGCACGGGCTCCCCGCGCTGGAAGCGGGCCAGGTCGTCGGCCAGGGCCTGGGCGCTGGCGTACCGGGCGCCCGGCTCCTTCTCCATGGCCTTGGCCACCACCCGGCGCAGGTCGCGCGGCACCTCGCCGGGCAGCGGCTCGGGCGCGTCCTCCAGGATGCGGCGGAGCAGGCTGGTCTCGTCCGCCGCGCCGCCCGGCTCGCTGGCCCGCAGGAACGGGGGGTGGCCCGACAGCAGCGCGTAGAGCGTGGCGCCCAGGGCGTAGACGTCGGCGCGGAAGTCCGCCGGGGCCGCGCCGAGGACGTGCTCGGGGCTCATGTACTCGACCGTGCCGGCGGGCAGGCCGGAGCGGGTCAGGCCGCCCTCGTCGCCCCGCGCCAGGCCGAAGTCCGAGACCAGCGCGCGCGGCGCCGCCCCGCCCAGGTCGACGAGCACGTTCTCCGGCTTGACGTCGCGGTGCACCAGCCCCTCGCGGTGGGCGGCGTGGAGCCCCTCGGCGGCCTGGCGGACGAGCTCCACCCGCTCCGCCAGCGCGCAGCCGGGGCCGAAGCTGGCCAGCGACGGGCCCTCCACGAGCTGGAGCACCAGGCAGGGGCGCCCGCCCATGGTGCCCACCTCGTGGACCCGCACCACGTTGGGGTGCTCGACGCGCGCCTGGAGCCGGGCCTCCAGCAGGACCCGCTCCGCCTCGCGGGCGTCGAAGCCGCGCAGGAACTTGACCGCCACGGCCCGCTCCAGCGCGGCGTCCCAGGCCCGGTGGACCTCGCCCATGGCGCCCCGGCCGATGAGCCCCCGGAGCTCCAGGTGGTCGTCGAGGGGCGCCGCGGCGCTCATGGCGCGTCCCGCAGGGCCGCGGCGACCCGGGCCGCCACCTCGTCCAGCACCGGCTCGGAGAGGCTGGAGAAGCCGATGCGGAAGCCCTGCACGGGCGCGCCGTCGAAGGCGAACTGGCGGCCGGGGCGGAAGGCGACGCCGCGGGCCAGCGCCCGGGCGGCCCACGCGTCCACGTCCACGCCGTCGCGCACCTTCACCCAGAGAGCGAGGCCGCCGGCGGGCGGCTCGATCGACACCACCTCGCCGACCTCGCGGCGGAGCGCGGCGGTGAGCGCGTCGCGCCGGCGCCGGTAGGGCTGCAGCAGGCGGTTCAGGTGGCGCTGCACCTCGCCGTCCTCGACGAGCTCGGCCATGGCCCGCTCCAGCGCCGGGTCGCCCTGGCGGTCGAAGACCGCCCGCTGCTCGCGCATGCGGGCCACGAACCCGCCGGCGGCGTGGATCAGCCCGAGCCGCTGCCCGGGGTCGAAGATGCGCGAGAGCAGCCCGAAGTGGATGACCACGCCGGCCGGATCCGCCGCCGCCAGCGGCGGGCCGGGCTGCCCGTCGTACTGGAACTCCCAGTCGAGATCGGCGTCCAGCACCGCGATGCGGCGGGCGGCCGCGAGCGCGAGGAGGCGGCGTCGCCGCTCGCCGGTGAGCCGGACCAGCGTCGGGTACTGCCGCTGCGGAGACACCAGCACGGCGCGCAGGCGGGTCCGGCTCGCCAGCGCCTCGAGCGCCTCGACGTCCATCCCGCCGGCGTCGACCGGGACCGGGAGGCAGCGCGCGCCGGCGCGGGTGAAGGCCTCCCAGACCGCCCGATCGCCCAGGGCCTCCACCGCGACGGCGTCGCCGGGCGCGAAGAGGGCCTGCGCCGCCAGGAAGAAGGCCATCTGGCTGCCGCGGGTCACGAGGATCCGGTCGGCCGCCGCCGGGATCCCGCGGGTGGTGGCCAGGAGCCGTGCCAGCGCCCCGCGGAGCCTGGGGAGGCCCTGCGAGTCCTCGACGCCGAGCGAGGCCTTGGGGTTCACCAGGAGCGCGCGGCGGTAGGCCCGCGCCAGCACCACGCGCGGCAGGTGG
>JAJYAW010000378.1 GCA_021779335.1 Myxococcales bacterium
CGACCCGCTCGTCGCCACCCTGCTGCGCCGCGCCGCCCCGCGCCTCGCCCTCGCGGCCACCGTCGCCGTCCTGGGTGGGGGCTGCGTCGCCGTCCCGGCCCGCCGCGCCCCGCCGCCTCCGGCGCCCAGGCCGCCGGCGGGCGCCGTGCAGCTCGAGCGCTGGGCCGACCGCCACCCGCTCGCCTCGCGCGAGCTCGGCGGCTGGGTCCAGGCCCACCCCAAGGCCGCCCCCCACTTCTTCAGGTGGGACAGCCGCCACCCCGGGGCGGCCGCCCAGTTCGTGGACTGGGCCGTGGCCCACCCGGGCGGCGACGTCTTCGCCTTCATCCGCAGCCACCCCGAGTGGGTCGAGCTCGACGCGGTGCTGGGGCGCCACCTGCGGGCGGCCGAGCAGTTCGCCGGCTGGTGCGTGCGCCACCCGACCGCGGCGCGGGACCTGGTGGTCCACCCGGCCGGCCTCCACTGGGCCGGCACGCACCTCTACCGGGCCTCCTGGGAGCTGGACCGTTCCTAGAGCCAATGCCGATCGGTTGGCGGCCAACCGATAGGCTTGAATGGGCCTTTCGGGCCCGCCTCCCGGGCCTGATCCAGAGGATCATGATGCGGGGATCGCTCGGAGGGTGCTCCCTTGCCTCGGCGACGAGGCGATGTGGTGGCCCTTCGAGCGCTGCTCCGAGAAGTGGGCACACGAGAGCGCCCGCCAGCACGCGCGGCGAATCCCTCGCTCCCGCGGCGGTGGGAGGCCCGGGCCGTCCGCTGCCAGCGGCGTGGCTTCCCTCCCCAGGTCCTGCTCACGTCGCTCGTCGATGCCGAGGGCTACCCAGCGGCCGAGATCGCCGCGCCCTACCACGAGCGATGGGAGATCGAGCTCGGCTACGACGAGGTGAAGGCAGAGATGCTCGACCGCCAGGAGGCAATCCGCAGCAGCCGCCCGGCCGGAATCGCTCAGGAGCTCTGGGGCATCGCCCTGGCGTACAACCTCGTGCGGCTCGAGATGGTCCGAATGCAGAGGAGGCGGGGGCTCCTCCGACCCAGATCAGCTTCGTGATGGCTCTCCGCCTCATCCGCGACGAATGGCCCTGGTGCGCCGTCGCGAAGCCAGGCGCCGTCCCGCGCCACCTCCGCGAGTAGCGCGCCGAGGTCATGCGCTTCGTGCTCCCACCCAGGCGCTCACGGCGACGCCACCCCAGAGCCGTGAACAGCAAGACGAGCAGCTCCCCCCTCGAGCGGCGGGTCGTTAAGTGAGCGGCATTGGGTCTAGAATCGGCCTCCCGGAGCTACCGCCCTGTCCGACTGGTCTCCCACGATCTTCCTCGATCCCGGCTCCCGCAAGCCGGTCTTCGCGCAGATCGCCGAGGCCCTGGCCCGCGAGATCGCGCGCGGCCGCTTCCGGCCGGGGGACCGGCTGCCCGGGTACCGCACCCTCGCCGAGCAGCTGGGGGTGAGCCGGAACACGGTGATGGCCGCCTACCGGGAGCTGCAGGCGGCCGGCGTCATCCTGTCGGTTCCGGGCGAAGGGAGCGCCGTGGCGGCCGACCGGCGGGGCCTGGTCCCGGCGCCCGTGGGCTTCGACGTGGAGCCCGTCGCCCCGCCCCCGGCGGGCCCGGCGCCGGCCACGCCGCTCAAGGTGGCGACCGGCGTCCCCGACCCGCGCCTCGTCCCCGGCGCGCTGCTGGCCCGCGCCTATCGGAGGGCGCTGCTGGTGAACGGCCGGAGCGCGCTGGAGGCCGACGACTCGCAGGGCCACCCGCGGCTCCGCGAGGCGCTGGCCCGCATGCTCTCGGGGACCCGCGGCATCCCGGCGGCGGCCGAGCGGATCCTGGTGAGCCGCGGCAGCCAGATGGCGCTCTTCCTCGCGGCCCAGGCCCTGTTCTCTCCGGGAGACGCCGTCGCCGTCGAGGAGCTGGGCGACCGCGGCGCCTGGGAGGCCTTCGCCCGTGCCGGCGCCCGCTGCCTCCCGGTGCCGGTGGACCGCGACGGGATCGACGTCGGGGCGCTCGAGGCGCTGGCCGGAGAGACGCGCCTGCGGGCCGTCCTGGTCTCGCCCCTGCGGCACTACCCGACGCTGGCGGCGCTGGCGCCGGAGCGGCGGCGGCGGCTCCTGGCCCTGGCCGCCCGGCGCCGCCTGGCGCTCGTCGAGTCGGACCTGGACTCCGAGTTCCAGTTCGAGGGGCGGCCGCTCCCCCCGCTGGCCGCCGAGGACGCGGACGGCGTGGTGGTGCACATCGGAACCCTCTCCAAGATCCTCACGCCCGGCCTGCGGCTCGGGTTCGTGCACGCCCCGGCGCCGCTGGTGGCGAGGATGCGCACGGTGCGGGCGGCCTTCGACCGGCAGGGGGACCTGGTGCTGGAGCGGGCCATGGCGGAGCTCATGGAGGACGGCGAGATCCAGCGCCACGTCCGGCGGATGCGGGACGCGTACCGGCGCCGCCGCGACGCGCTGGTGCGCGCCCTGCGGCGGGAGCTGGGTGACGTGGTCGCGGTCGAGCCGCCCGACGGCGGGCTGGCGGCGTGGGCGACGGTGCGGGGCGACGTCGACGTCGACCGGTGGGCCGCGCGGGCGCTGGAGCTGGGCGTGGCGATCCGCCCCGGGCGCCACTTCCACTTCGCCGGGAGCGCGGTGCAAGGGGTCCGGATCGGCTACGCGAACTACGGCGAGCCGGAGCTGGAGGAGGTGGCCCGCCGGCTGCGGGCCGCGCTCCCGGTGGCGCCGTGAAGCAGGACCTCCCGGCGCTCGACGGCCGGCTGGAGCTCCGCGGACCGCTCGGCGCCGGCGGCGCCGGGGAGGTCCACCGCGCCTGGGACCGGGCCCTGGAGCGGGCCGTGGCGGTGAAGCTCGTCCGGAGCCGGGAGCCGGCCGACGCCGAGCGGCTCACCCTCGAGGCCCGGCTGCAGGCGCGCGTCCACCACCCGCACGTGGTGCAGGTGTTCGAGGTCGGAAGCCTCGGGGGGCGGCCCTGCATCGTCCTGCAGCTGGTGGAGGGGCGCCCGCTCGACGAGCTGGCCGGCTCGCTGCCGGTGGCGGAGCGCGTCGAGCTGGTGCGGCAGGCGGCGCTGGGGCTGCACGCCGCCCACCTCCAGGGGCTGGTCCACCGGGACGTGAAGCCGGGCAACGTGATGGTGGAGCAGGGCGAGGGGGACCGCCGCGCCCTGGTGAGCGACTTCGGCCTGGCGCGGGACGAGGCGGCGGCGATCACCCGCACCGGCCTGCCGGCCGGCACCGTGGACTTCATGAGCCCCGAGCAGCTCCTCGGCAACGAGCCGATCGACTTCCGTGCGGACGTGTACGGCCTGGGCGCGACGCTCTACGCGGTGCTCGCCGGCGCGCCGCCCTTCCGGACCGGCTCGCGGGGAGGGTCGCCGGGCCCGACCCCTCCGGAGGAGGTGGCGCAGGTCCTGCGGCGCGTCCTCGACGAGGATCCGCCGCCGCTCCGGTCGGTGGCGCCCGGGGTGGCCCGGGAGCTCGCCGTGATCGCGGCCCGCGCCATGGAGAAGGAGGCCGGCGCGCGCTACCCGTCCGCCGAGGCCTTCGCCCTGGACCTCGCCCGCTTCCAGCGGGGCGAGCCGGTCCTGGCGAGGCGGGTGACGCTCCCGGAGCGCGCCTGGAAGTGGTCCCGCCGCAACCGGGCGGCGGCGCGGGCGCTCGCCGCCGGGACGCTCGCGGCGCTGCTCGGGCTGGGCTGGGCCTCGCTCACCGCGCGGCGGTCGGCGCTGGCCGCGCTGGAGGCGGCGCGGCTCGGCGC
>JAJYAW010000379.1 GCA_021779335.1 Myxococcales bacterium
GGCCGGGGGCGCGAGCGCGACCGGGACGGCGACCGCGCCCTGGCCGCGCTCGGCTTCTCCCCCGGCCCCGGCGGCGGGGCCGCCCCGGGCAGCAACTCCTTCGCGGTGGACGGCCGCCGCTCCGCCCACGGCGGGGCGCTGCTGGCGGACGACATGCACCTCGGCCTGCGCGTGCCCAACACCTGGTACCGGGCGGCGCTCGCCTGGACCGACCCGGACGGCACGGCGCGGCGGCTCGACGGCGTGGCGCTGCCCGGCGTCCCGGCCGTGGTGGTCGGCTCCAACGGCCACGTCGCCTGGGGGTTCACCAACAGCTACGGCGACTACCTGGACCTGGTGGAGCTGGAGCCGGCGCCCGGCGCGCCGGACCGCTACCTCACGCCCGGCGGCCCCCGCCCGCTCGAGCACCACGCCGAGGTGCTGCGCGTGAACGGGGCGGCCGACGAGCCGCTCGACGTGGTCTCCACCGTCTGGGGGCCGGTGGTGGAGACCGACCACCGCGGGGTGCGCCGCGCGCTGGCCTGGACCGCCGCCCTGCCGGGCGGCGTGGACCTGGGGCTGCTGGCGCTGGAGCGGGCCGGCGACCTGGAGGCCGCGCTCGACGCCGCCAGCCGGGCCGGCATCCCGCCGCAGAACTTCGTCTGCGCCGACGCCGGCGGGCGCATCGGCTGGACCGTGGCCGGCCGGCTGCCCCGCCGCGTCGGCTTCGACGGCCGCTTCCCCGTCTCCTTCGCCGACGGGACGCGCCGCTGGGACGGGCTGCGCCCGCCGGCGGAGACGCCGCGCCTCGTCGATCCGCCGGACGGCCGGCTCTGGACCGCCAACGCCCGGGTGGTGGACGGCGCGGCGCTGGCGCTGCTGGGCGACGGCGGCTACGCGCTGGGGGCGCGGGCCGGCCAGATCCGCGACGGGCTCCGGGCCCGCCAGACCTTCACCGAGCGTGATCTGCTGGCCGTCCAGCTCGACGATCGGGCCCTCTTCCTCGCGCGCTGGCAGGCCCTGCTGCTCCGGCAGCTCACCCCGGAGGTGCTCTTCATGGACGCCCGGCGCGGCGAGGTGCGCCGCGTCGTCCAGGCCTGGGGCGCCCGCGCCGCCACCGGCTCGGTGGGCTACCGGCTGGTGAGGGCCTGGCGGCAGGCGGTGCTGCGCCGGGCGCTCACGCCGCTCCTGGCGCCGGCCCACCGGCTCGACGCCCGGGTCGTGCCGGAGGCGCTCCCGCAGGCGGAGGGGCTGCTGTGGCGGCTGGTCATCGAGCGGCCGCCGCACCTCCTGGCGCCCTCCGAGGGGAGCTGGGAGCGGCTCTTCCTGGCGGCGCTCGACGACGTGCTGGACGGCCTGCCCGGCCGCACCCTCGACCTCGACGCCCGCACCTGGGGCGAGCGGAACACCGCCGCCATCCGCCACCCGCTCTCCGGCGCGCTGCCCGGCCTGGGGCGGCTCCTCGACATGCCGGCCGACCCGCTCCCCGGCGACGTCGACATGCCGCGCGTGCAGGGGCCGGCCTTCGGCGCCTCGGAGCGGCTGGTGGTCTCGCCCGGGCGGGAGGCCTCGGCCGTGCTGGAGCTGCCCTGCGGCCAGAGCGGCCACCCGCGCTCGCCCTTCTACCGGGCCGGGCACCGGGCCTGGGAGCGCGGCGAGCCGGCCCCGCTCCTGCCGGGGCCGGCGCTCCACACCCTCCTGCTCCACCCCTGACGCCGGGGGCGGCGCTACCAGATTCCGGCGGGCGGCCCGGGGGGCCGGCAGCAGACGCCCAGCCGCTCCGCCAGGCCGGGGAACTCGCACACGTCCGGGCGGGCGGGGAGGCAGGCCGGGCCGGCGGGGCGCCGCTGCCAGCGGGTCGGCCGGGCCAGGTCCTGCGGCGCCGGGACCACCAGCGAGCCGACGAAGTCCCCCTTGGCGTAGACGGCCTCGATGAGCGAGGCGAGGCGCCCCACCTCGGGCCGGCCGATCCGGCCGGTGGCGGTGGCCTGGTAGAACTGGACGGTGACGCGGACGGGGAAGCGCGGATCGCGCTCCACCGTCAGGCCGTCGAGCTCGGTGAAGGGGCCCTCCAGCTCGCCGTGGCCCAGCACCGCGGTCTCCAGGTCGGCCGCGCCCCGCTCCTGCGCCATCGACTTCATGGCCGAGGCCGGCGGGGCGGCCATCGGGAGGAGGCCGTCGAAGGCGCCGGCCCGGCGCGGCGGCCGCTGCACCAGGAGCGGCACCTGCACCAGCAGCAGCAGGTTGGCGTCGGCCCCCAGGCTGGCGGCCGCCTCGCCGTTCCTGGTGGCGCCGCTGGCCTGCGCGTCGGAGAGCCGCTCGGCCGTGAGCGGCGCCCGCTGGCCGCCCGAGTTGAAGAAGAGCCGCTGCCCCCAGCTGGCGCGGCCGCTCACGGTGTCGCGGGCGTTGTCGATGACGGTGAGGGAGGTGCCCTGGCGGGTCACCAGCAGCGTCAGCACGGCCGGGTGGCCGCGCGTCGACTGGTAGTTGAAGATGACCGGGTGGAAGGTGGCCTGGCCGCCCTGCGGCACCGGCAGGAAGGCCGCCTGGGCCGAGACCAGCGCGTGGCCGTCGCGGGGCGCCAGCAGCGTGCCGCCCCGGATGCGGCCCGCGTCGGGGCCCGAGAGGAAGCGGCCGGGGGAGGCCAGGAACTCGGCGAGCGTGATGGTCCGGTCGGCCGCTCCGCCGCGCTCGTTGCCCACCCGGAGGAAGACCCGGTCGAGCCTCACGTCGGCGGTCCGGTCGGCGAAGTCGGGGAAGCGGAGGACCGGCATGAGCGCCAGCCTGCGCGCGCCGCGGTCCTCCGAGACCACCTCGATGGTCACGTCGCTGATGTTGGGGCCGACCGAGGAGCCCTGGGCGCGGCCGGTGTCCTCCCAGAGCACGTCGTGGAGCCGCAGCCCCCGCTCGGCGGCGAGGGCCTGCACCTCGCGGTCGGAGACCATGCCGGCCACCCGGTCGACGACGGCCGGGTAGGGGGTCGGCACGGGGCGGGGCTGGGCGAGGAGGAGGGCGGCGAGGGCGGCGGCGGTGGCGTTCATGGACGGCTCCTTCGTGGTGGCGCTCCGCCGGGGTGAACGCGCGCCCGGGCGGATCGATCTGTCGAGCGGCGCCGGGCCCTCCCCGCGGCCGCGCCGCGGACCGAGGTCCGCGCCCCGGCCGCCCCCGCTCCCTTGCCCCCGAGCCCCCACGCCCCCTTGGCCACGGCATCGCGGCTGCATCACCCGCGGCCATGACCCCGCCCGACACCTTCACCGAGCTGGCCCGGCGCCTGGCGCGCGAGGGGGCCGGCGCCGCCTGCGACGCCGAGGCCCACCGGCTCATGACCCTGGCCTGCGCGGTCCCGAGGCGCCGCGCCCGGCCGCTCCGGCGCGGCGCCCTGGGGCTCGCCATGGCGGCGCGGCTGCTGGCGAGGCTCGGCCCCTCGCCGAGGACCGCGCCGTTCAGGCCCATCGGCCTGCGCGGGGCGGTGGCGGCCGGCTCGGTGGCGCTGGCCGCCGGCCGGACCCGGCAGGCGGAGCTCATCGGCCTGGCCGCCGCCGAGGCGGCGCCGGACAGCCCCGCCGGGCTGCGGCTGGCGGGCCAGGCCATCTTCGCCCAGGGGCGCTACCTGGCGGCGGAGCGCGTGCTCGCGGCGGCCCTGGCGCAGGACCCGCTCGACACCTTCACCCGCACGCTCCACGCCGAGGCGCTCCTCTTCTCGGGCGCGCCGGCCGCCGGGCGCCGCGCGCTGGCCAGCTTGCGGCTCCGG
>JAJYAW010000380.1 GCA_021779335.1 Myxococcales bacterium
CGCGGCCCCGCCGGGCGGCCTCAGGCGGGCGGCGCGGCCCGCGCCCGCAGCGCCTCCCGGAGCTTGAGCGCCAGGTCCTCCACGCTGAAGGGCTTCTGCAGGAAGTGGGTGCCCGCCTCGAGGATGCCGCCGCTGCCGATGACGCTCGCCGTGTACCCCGAGATGAAGAGCGTCTCCAGCCCGGGGCGCCGGGCCCGCAGCCGCTGCGACAGCTCCGGCCCCTTCATCCCCGGCATCATCACGTCGGTGACGAGCAGGTCGAAGGCGGTGCCCTCCGCCAGCGCCAGCGCCTCCTCGCCGCTGCCGGCCTCCAGCACGCGGTAGCCCAGCGACTCGAGCAGCCGCCGCGTCGTCCGGCGCACCGGCGCCTCGTCCTCCACCAGCAGGAGGAGCCCCTCGCCGCGCACCGGCGCGGGGCCCGCCGGGGCGGCCGCCGGCTCGGCCCGGTCGCCGGTGCAGGGCAGCAGGATGGTGAAGGTGGTCCCCTGGCCGGGCGCGCTGCGGACCTGGATGGCGCCGCCGTTCTGCTGGACGATGCCGTAGCTGGTGGCCAGCCCGAGCCCCGTCCCCTTGCCCGCCGCCTTGGTGGTGAAGAAGGGCTCGAAGAGGTGGGAGAGCGTCTCCTCGTCCATGCCGACGCCGTCGTCGCTCACCGTGAGCTGGGCGTAGGCGCCGGGCGGCAGCCCCTCCGGCCCCTGGCCGGGCCCGGGCGCCAGCGTGACGTTGGCGGTGCGCAGGACCAGCCGACCGCCCGCCGGCATCGCGTCGCGGGCGTTCACCACCAGGTTCACCAGCACCTGGTCGAACTGGCTCGGGTCCAGCAGCACCGGCCGGAGGTCCCGCGCCGGCTCGAAGTGCAGCGCGACGTCCTCGCCGATGAGCCGGACGAGCGCCGGCAGGGTGGCGCCCACCAGCGTGTCGAGGTCCACCGGGCGGGGCGAGATGGCCTGCTTGCGCGAGAAGGCCAGGAGCTGGCGCGTCAGGTCGCGCGAGCGCTCGCCGGCGCGGGTGATCTCCCGCACGCCCTCGTGGCCCGGGTGGCCCGCGGGCAGGTCGGCCGCCAGGATGGCCGCCTCGCCGAGGATCACCGAGAGCATGTTGTTGAAGTCGTGCGCCACCCCGCCCGCCAGCCGCCCCACGCTCTCCAGCCGCTGCGCCTGCTGGAGCTGGGCCTCGAGCTGCCGCTGGCGCGTCACGTCGCGGGTGATGGTGAGCAGGTAGCGCCGCCCCTCGATGGCGATGGTCCGCGCCGAGAGGAGGCCGGTCAGCCGCGAGCCGTCGCGCCGGCGAAAGACCGCCTCGTAGTCGTCGACGGCGCCCCGGGCCGTGACCGCCGCGATGACGGCGGCCCGGTCGGCCCGGTCCGTCCAGACGTCGATGTCGCCGGACGTCCGGCCCACCACCTCGGCGAGGGGCCAGCCGGTCGTGCGGCCGAAGGCCTCGTTGGCCAGCAGGTAGCGGCCCGTCTCGAGGTCGGTGATGGCCAGGGCGGCGGGGAAGGAGGCGATGATGGCCGCCAGACGGGACTCGCTCTCCCGCAGCGCCTCGGTGGCGGCCTGCCGATCCCGGAAGGAGCGCAGCGCCGACCAGGCCCCCAGCGCCGTGACGGCGGCGAAGAGGGCGGCCAGCCCCGCCGCCTGCGCCGCCTCGCGCCACCAGGAGCGCAGGAGGTCCTCCTGGGCCAGGCCGACCAGCCCGTAGAACGGGCTGCCGCCGATCTTGCGGAAGCCGTAGGTCCGCGAGATGCCGTCCGCCGGCGCGACCGCGACGTAGGCGCCCGAGGTCTGGCCGGCCGCGACCTGCCGCCGCAGCGTGGCGGAGACCTGGCTGGGCCCGAGCAGGGGCTCGAGCACGCCGTTGGCCCGCCGGACCACCTCGCTGAGGTCCTGGTAGCGCAGCAGGGTGGCGCCGCGCGGCCCGACCTCGACGTCGGCCAGGATGCTGGCGACGTGCTCCAGCGTGATGGCGCCGCTCACGACGCCGGCGAAGCGGCCCTCCGGGCCGGTGAGCCGCCGCGAGAAGAAGATGACCGGGACCTTGGAGAGGCGCCCCAGCACCGGCCGCGAGATGAAGAGGCCCGCGTCCGACGCCCGCTGCGCGACGAAGTAGTCGCGATCCCCGACGTAGAGCCCCGCCGGCACCTGGGGCGCGCCGCGGACGAGGTGCCCGCCGGCGTCCGCCATCGCCAGGGTCAGCAGGTCCGGGGTGCGCGCCCGCTCGCGGGCCAGCACCGCGTCGAGGGCCGCGGCGTCCGGGCGCCCGGCGGCGACCTGGCGGGCCTGCTCGTCCGCCACGGCGAGCAGCGCCAGGTCCACCTTGTCGAAGACCGACTCGAGCGTCCGCTCCAGCAGGCGCGTCAGGCCGTCGGCGGACCGGAGCGCCTGGTGCTGGCGCTGCTGCCAGCCCTGGCGCAGGTTGACGAGCATCACGCCGTCGACGAAGAGGTTGAGCAGGAGCACGGCGGCCAGCAGGCGCCGCGGCGTCGAGCGCGCCGCGCCGGCTGGCGGCCCGCCGCCCGGTGCCCAGCCCTCCGCTCCGCCTGGCGTGCCCGCGGCCATGTCCCGCCGATTCTGGAGGGCCGGCCGTCCCCTGTCGAGCGGCGCCTGCACCCGCCGCGGCCCGGCGCGGCCGGCCCCCTGCGCGGCCGGCCCCCTTGCGACGCCCCGCGTTGTTGGCGAGGATGCGCCCCCTCATGATCGACCGGCTCGTCCGCGGCCTCTACCCCTCGCGCGGCCTGCGCGCCCTCTTCGTCCGCATCGGCGACACGGCCCGCATGGTGCGGGTCCTCCACGGCCTCTCGCCCGCCACGGCCCGGCTCTTCGCCGAGGTGCTGGCGGGCGCGGCGCTGGCCGGCGCGCTGCAGAAGGACTCGCGCGGCCGGGTCAACCTGCAGGTCGAGGGGGACGGGCCGGCCCGCGGCCTCTTCGTCGACGCCGATCCGGACGGGAACGTGCGCGGCTACGTGCGGGCCCCCGGCGCCGACGCGCCCGGCGAGGCGGCCGAGGCGGCGCGCGCCGCGCTGGGGCGCAGCGGCTACCTCTCGGTGATCCGCGACCTGGGCGGCGGCAAGTTCTACCGGAGCGCGGTGGCGCTGGCGGGCGACGACTTCGCCGGCGCGCTGCGCCGCTGGTTCGCCGTGAGCGAGCAGGTGGAGACGGCGCTGGGCCTGTGCGTCCTGCCGCGGGGCGAGGAGCCGCTCGGCGACGTGGTCGGGCTGCTGGTGCAGCGGCTGCCGGACGGCGACGGCGCCGCGGTGCAGGCGCTGCGGGAGGCGCTGGCCGGCGGGGCGCTGGAGCGCGCGCTGGCCAGCGGCGGCGGCGCCCAGGAGATCCTGGAGGCGGTGGCCGGCCCCGGCTTCGAGCTGCTGGCCGACCAGGAGGTGGCCTACCGCTGCGGCTGCAGCCAGGAGCGGGCCCGCACCGCCGTCTCGGCGCTGGGCGCGGAGGGGGTGGCGGGGCTGCTCGCCGAGCAGGGCCAGGCCGAGGTCACCTGCGAGTTCTGCCACGCCCGGTACGTGCTCGACCGGGCCGAGCTGGAGTCGCTGCTGGCGCGGCTCCAGGCCGCCGGCGCGTAGCCGGCCGCTCGCGCGGGCCCATCCCCCCGTCCGGGGCGTGGTACATTCCGCCTCTCCGCCGGAACCTCCGGCATCACCCTGGAGGCGAGCCATCGCCACCCGAAAGAAGACGCGCGCCGAGCCCGGCCGCGGCCGCCCTGGCCGCAGCA
>JAJYAW010000023.1 GCA_021779335.1 Myxococcales bacterium
TCGCCCCCCGCCGCGGGCGACGCCCCGGCCGCGGCGCCGGCGGCCGCCAGGGCCGGGAGCACGACGCGGAAGGCGCTGCCGTGCCCCGGCTCGCTGGTGACGTCGATGCGGCCGCCGCAGGACGCCACGATGCCGTGGCAGATGGCGAGCCCCAGCCCGCTGCCCGAGCCGACCGGCTTGGTGGTGAAGAAGGGCTCGAAGACCCGGGCGCGCACCTCCGGCGTCATGCCCGGCCCGTTGTCGCGCACCTCCGCCACCACCTCGCCGTCCTGCCCCGGGCCGACCGTCACCTCCACCTCGCCGCGCCCCTCCGGCCCCTGCAGCGCCTGGATCGCGTTGACGAGCAGGTTGAGGAAGACCTGCTCGAGCCGCCGCCCCGAGGCCAGGACCGGCGCCGCGGGCCGGTACGACTCGGTGAGCCGCCCGAGGAGGGTGACCTGGTGGCGCGCCAGCCGCACCGCCGAGCGCATGACCTCGGCGACGTCGGTCGGCTCCTGGCGCTCCTGGTCCGGCCGCGAGAAGTCCTTCAGGCTGCGCACCACGTCGCGCACCCGCTCGGCGCCGTGGAGGGCGTCGGCCACCGCCTCGCTGGCCTCCTCGAGCGAGGAGCGCCGCGCCGGGGGCAGGTCGCGGCGCAGGTCGAGGAGCCCGTCGCGCAGGAAGGCCAGGTTCCCCATGACGCTGGTGAGCGGGTTGTTGATCTCGTGGGCGGCCCCGGCGGCCAGCGTGCCCACGCCGGCCAGCCGCTGCGCCGCCTCGGCCTGGCGCCGCGCGGAGACGTCGCGCGACACCGAGACCCCATACTCCGCGTCGCCGATGTGGACGAGGTGGACCGCCACCTCGATGGCGCGGGGCGGGCCGTCCGGGCCGGGGAGGGTGCGCTCCTCGGCGAACCGGCCGCTGGTCCGCAGCACCGCCCAGATCTGGCGCCAGCGCGCCTCGTCGAGCGCCGGGTCCACCTGCCAGGCGAGCCGGCCCACCACCTGCTCGCGCGGCAGGCCGAGGTGCCGGCAGGCCGCCTCGTTGGCGTAGGCGATCCGGCCCGACGGCTCGCCGATGGTGATGGCGTCGTTGGAGCGCTCCAGCGCGCCGTAGGCGAGCCGCATGGCCTCCTCGGCCTCCCGCTTCTCGCTGCGCAGGCCGCGCTCGGTGGCGGCCTGCGCCGCCTCCAGGCGGGCCAGCAGCTCGTTGAAGGCCGTCGCCACGGTGGCGGTCTCGTCGCGCCCCTGCACCGGGACGCGGACCGCGGTCGCCGTGCCGGTCGAGGCGCCGCGGACCGCTTCGGCGAGCTCGCGCAGGGGCCGGCTGAGCCGCCCGGAGAGCCGGCGCGCCAGGCCGAGCCCCAGGGCGAGCACGACCAGGCCGACCAGCAGGTGGCCGGCCACCAGCCAGGAGAGGGCGGCGGCGCCGGCGCCCGGCGGGCTGGCCACCTCCACGCGCAGGCCGAGCGCCTGGAAGGGCGCCGGGAGCGCGAGCGGCGCGGAGTTGGTGGCGTGTCCGGGCCAGCGCCCGGCCTCTCCGCCCAGGATCCGGCCGCGGCCATCCAGCAGCCGCGCCGGGCCGGCGCCGTCGAGGAGGGCGGCCACCAGGGGCGCCAGCGGGACCTCGGCCGCCACCGCCCCCTCGACCGTGCCGGAGCCCGCGTAGCGGACGGGTGAGACGACGAGGAGGCGGGCCGCGCCCCCGTCGTCGTGCACCGTGGCGAACCACACCCCCCGGTCCATGACCGGCGCCACCCAGTCGAGGGGGGCCACGCTCGGCGGCTCGGCGCTGGAGGCGAGGATGCGGCCGCGGAAGTCGCACACCGCCAGGCGCGCCTCCACCGGGAGCGGCAGCCGCCGGGAGCGGAGGTACGGGACGGCGTACTGCTGCCAGCCCTGGGCGTCGACCAGGGCCGTGGCCAGGATGGGGCTGGCGGCGAGGTCGGCCATGCTGGCGTGGGCCGCCTCGAGCGCCCCGGCGAGCTTGCTGGCGTCGAGCAGCGCGAGCGCCTGGCGCCGCGTCTCCAGGTCGCGCGCCACCAGCCGCCAGGAGAGGACCAGGGAGAGGGCCGCGGCCGGCAGCAGCACCGTGAGGGAGAGCGCCAGGGTCGCCAGCGAGAGCTGGTTGAAGAGGCTGCGGTCGGCCCAGCCCCGGAGCCTCGCGAGGGGCCCGGCGGGCCCGGCTGGCGGCGGCGCCCGCACCTCAGCGCGCCGGCCGGAGGACGCCCGCCGCGTCCCAGCGGGCCAGGAAGACGTCCTCCGGGCCGAGCGCCTCGTGGCGGGTGGGGGAGAAGGGCTGGCCGTAGCGCCGGACCAGCCCCTCGTCGAAGCGGACCCGCTCCAGGGCGTCGCGGACCCTGGCCCGGTCGGTCGAGCCGGCCAGGTCGACGGCGCGGGCCAGGATCCGGACGAGGTCGTAGGCCTGGGCCACCCCGACCGGCGACTTCAGCCCCTGGGTCGCGAGCGGCCCGTGGCGCCGGGCCGCCGCGAGCACCGCCGCGGCCAGGGGGGAGCGGTTGCCCACGAAGGAGAAGGTCTGGACCACCACCAGGTCCGCCTGCTGCAGCGCCGCCCCGCACAGGGCCGGGAAGTCGCCGCCGGTGATGCCCCAGTGGGCGAGCACCGGGAGCCGCTCGGCGGGCGGGATGGTCGCGAGGTCCCTGACCAGGGTGGCGCCCTCCTGCTCGTTGGCGACCAGGAGCACGGCCTCGGCGCCCGCCGCCCGGAGCGCCTGGTACTGGGGCAGGAGCGAGGCGTCGCCCATGTTGAACCACTGCACGTCGGCGACCGTGACCTCCGGGTGCGCCGCCAGCCAGGCCCGGGCGGCGCGCTCGTTGGAGCGGCCCCAGGCCGTGTTGCCGAGGAGGAGCCCGACGTGCCGAAGGCCGCGGTCCCGGGCGTGGCGCAGCAGCGCCGGGATGGCCCAGCTGTCCTTGAGCGAGAGCCGGAACACGAAGCTCCCGGCGCTTCCGCCGATGATGTCGTCCGCCGCGGCCCACGGATCGAGCAGCGGGACCGCCAGCGCTCGCGCCAGCGGGCGCTGCTCCATGAGGACCGGGCTGAACTTGCCGCCGACCACCGCCACGAGCTCCGGCAGGCCGGCGAGCTCCCGCAGGTTCTCCACGCCGCGCGCCGGGTTGGAGCGGTTGTCTCGCTCCACGAGCGCCAGCGGGCGGCCGCCGAGCACGCCCCCGCGGGCGTTGACCTCCGCCACGGCCAGCTGCGCGCCCAGCTTGACGGCGTCGTCCGAGGTGCTGGTGGTGTGGCCGAACTCCAGGTCCAGCCCGACGAGGACGGGGGCGCCGGTGGGGGTCGCGGCGAGCAGGGCGCCGAGCAGCAGGTCGATGAGCATGGGCCCTCCGGCAGCCGCGCTGAGCGGCCTGGCAGCGCGCCCTCCACGGTAGCCCGCGGGTGCCCGCGGATCCACGGCGCGTCCGCGCGGCGGCCCGGGTCATTCGGGGGTCCCACCTTTCCTCCCCAGGCGGTTCGCCGCAGCGGGTCGGCGCGGCCCCCGTCAGCCCCGCGCGCTACATCCCTCCTCGCCCATGCGCCACCCACCCATCGAGCTCCGCCGCGGCGAGCTGTGCGTCGCCGGCTCGCCCCTCCAGCTCGACGCCCGGCGGCGGGCCGGCTGCGCCTTCGTCTCCCACGCCCACGGCGATCACATCGGCCGGCACGACCGGACCATCGCCACCCCCGCCACGCTGGCGCTCATGAACCACCGGCTGGGCGAGCCGAAGCGCAAGGCCAGGGCGGAGCACCTGCCGGCCGGCTACCGCCAGCCCTTCGGCCTCGGGGAGCTCACCCTGGAGCTCTTCCCGGCCGGCCACGTGCTCGGCTCCGCCCAGCTCCGCGTCTCCTTCAAGGACGGCCGGACGCTCGGCTACAGCGGCGACCTCTGCACCGACACCACCCACGCCGCCGAGCGGGCCGAGGTGATGCCGTGCGACACGCTGGTGCTGGAGTCCACCTTCGGCCTGCCGCGCTACGTCTTCCCGCCCAAGGAGGAGACGCTGGCCCGGGTGCGCGCCTTCGTGGACGGGGCGCTCTCCGACGGCGTGACCCCGGTCCTGTACGGCTACGCCCTCGGCAAGGCGCAGGAGATCCTGGCCTTCCTCTCGCAGGCCGGCTACGCCTGCCGGGTCCACCCGGTGGTCCACGCCATCGACCGGATCTACGAGGCCCACGGCGTGGCGCTGCCCGGCGCGCAGCCGCTGGACCCCGAGGCGCCGCCGGCCGGCGAGGTGGTGGTGGTGCCGCAGCAGCTGGCCTGGAGCCCGGCCATGCGGCTCGTGACCCGCCGCCGCACCGCGGTGCTGACGGGCTGGGCCATCGACGGCGACCGCTTCTTCAAGGGGGTGGACGCGGCGTTCCCGCTCTCCGACCACGCCGACTACCCGTCCCTGCTGGCCTACGCGCGGGCCACCGGCGCGAGCCGGGTCTTCACGGTCCACGGCCACGCCGACGAGCTCGCCGCGGCGCTGCGCCGCGAGGGGATCCGGGCCGAGCCGCTGCGCGAGCGGGCGCAGCTCGAGCTGCTGTAGGAGCCGGGCCCGCGCGGGCCCGGGCCCCGGGGCGGCGGCCGGCCGATCCGTAGTACAAGGTCCGCGTGATCGAGCACACCGTCTCCCCCGACGCCGCCGGCCAGCGGCTCGACAAGTACGTGCGGCGCGCCCTGAAGGGCGTGCCCCTCAGCCACCTCTACAAGATGTTCCGCACCCGCAAGGTGAAGGTGAACGGCGCGCGCGGCAAGCCGGAGCAGCTGCTCGCCGCCGGGGACCGGGTGGAGATCTGGGGCGACGAGGCGAAGCTCCTGGCCGGGCCGGCGGCGGGGACCGGGGCGGGGACGGGGACGGGCGCCGGCGGCGGGCGCGGCCGGGGCGCCAGGCTCGACGTCCTCTACGAGGACGACGACCTCTTCGCGGTCGACAAGCCGGCCGGCCTGGCGGCCCACCCCGGCACCGGCATCACCGGGGCCACGCTGGTGGAGCTCGTGCGCGCCCACGTGAAGGGCGCCGACGCCCTGCCCGCCACCGAGTTCAAGCCCTCGCCGGCCCACCGGCTCGACCGCGAGACCTCCGGCGTCATCCTGGTGGCCAAGAACCGCAGGACCATGGCGGCGCTGGCCGCCATGTTCGAGGCCAAGGAGGACGTGCAGAAGCAGTACCTGGCGCTGGCCAAGGGGAAGATGCCCAAGGAGACCGGCCTCATCGACCTGCCGCTCTCCGAGCACGAGCAGACGGCCAGGTCCAAGGACCGGCGCGGCGTCAACCTGCAGCCGGCCCGCACCCGCTGGAAGGTGCTGGCCTCCATGAAGGAGGCCTCGCTGCTGCAGGTGCTCATCGAGACCGGCCGGACGCACCAGATCCGGCGCCACCTGCAGAGCGCCGGCCACCCGGTGGCGGGCGACACCCGCTACGGCGACTTCAACTTCAACCGCACGGCCCGCACGCGCTGGGGGCTGCGCCGCATGTTCCTGCACGCCTGGAGGCTGACGCTGCCCCACCCGGTCAGCGGGGCCATCCTCAGGCTCGAGGCGCCGCTGCCGCCGGAGCTCCGCGAGGCCCTGAAGGCGCTCAACCTGCCGGCGCCGGCCTAGCGGCGGCGACCGGGGCCCCCCCTCGGCGCCGCCGCGGGCGTTGTCTCCGGCCGGGCGCCCCGCGTATGGTCCACTCCCGCATGAGCGACCACGAGGACGAGCACCAGCCGCCGGCCGCGGCCGCGGCCGCGCCTGGCGCCCCCGCCGCGCCGGGCCTGGTCCTCACCGGCGTCCCGCCGGCCGGGCCGGCCTGGCGGCGCCTCCTGCGCTGGGCGCTCTTCGCGGCCGTCGTCGTCTGCAACCTGGGGCTGGCGGCGCTGGTCGCCCTGTGGCTCCACTTCGGCCGCGACCTGCCGGAGATCCCCTCGGTGGAGGGCTACCGGCCGCCCATCATCACGGAGCTGGTCTCGGCCGACGGCCAGATCGTCGGCGAGTTCTTCAGCGAGCGGCGCAAGGTGGTGCCCTACCGGCGCATCCCGCGCCGGCTCATCCAGGCCTTCATCGCCTCGGAGGACCAGCGCTTCTTCGACCACGGCGGCGTGGACTGGCGGGGCACCGCGCGGGCCGCCCTCACCACCTACGTCCTGCGCCGGGGCGTCAAGGGCGGCTCCACCATCACCCAGCAGACCGCCAAGGCCATCCTGGTCTCGGCCGAGGGCTTCGAGGAGGGGACCAGGCGCAACCTGCGCCGCAAGCTCCGCGAGCTGATCCTGGCCACCCGGCTGGAGCGCGCCTTCACCAAGGAGCAGATCCTCTGGCTCTACCTGAACGGCGTCTACCTGGGCCACCACAGCTACGGGGTGCAGGCGGCGGCGGAGAACTACTTCCGCAAGAACGTGGAGGACCTGACGCTGGAGGAGGCGGCGCTGCTGGCCGGCCTGCCGCAGGCCCCCTCGCGCTACAGCCCGTTCGCCCACCCCGAGTCGGCCAAGGAGCGGCGCCGCTACGTGCTGCGCCGCATGTTCGAGGAGGGGTTCATCACCGCGGAGGAGCGCGCCGGGGCCGAGGCGGCCGAGGTGAAGGTCTACCCGGTGGACGACGTCTTCCGCGAGACCGCGCCCTTCTACGTGGAGCAGGGGCGGCGCCTGGTGGTGGAGCGGTACGGCAACGAGCGGCTCCTCCAGGACGGCCTCCGGGTCGAGCTGGCCATGGACCTCGAGAAGCAGCGGGTGGCCCAGGCCGCCGTGCTGAAGGGGCTCATGGAGGTGGACCACCGGCAGGGGTTCAACGGGCCGGTGCTCACCGTCGAGGGGGCGGCCCGGGGCGAGCTCCAGGCGCGCCTGGCCCGGGCCTGGCCGGCCGGCGCGCTGGGCGTGGGCGACTACGCGGTCGGCATCGTGGAGCGGGTCGAGGAGAAGGCGGCCACCGTGGCGGTGGGCGGCCAGCGCGGCGTCCTGCCGGTGGCCGGCCTGCGCTGGGCCCGCAAGCCCAACCCGGAGGCCTGGTACCCGGACGCGCTGGTCGGCCGCGTGACCGCCGTGCTCAAGCCGGGCGACGTGGTGCTGGTGCGCCGGGTGGACCGCCAGGAGCTGGCCGGGCGGGAGGGGAACGAGCCGGCCAAGGTGAGGGAGATCCCGCAGGCCGAGGTGCTGCTGGCGCTGGAGCAGGAGCCCCGGCTCCAGGGGGCGCTCGTCTCGGTGGAGCCGAGCACCGGCGCGGTGGTGGCCATGGTGGGCGGCTACGACTTCGACGCCTCGGAGTTCAACCGCGCCTTCCAGTCCTGCCGGCAGCCCGGCTCGGCCTTCAAGCCCATCGTCTACGCCGCCGCCCTGGAGAAGCTGGACTGGACGCCGGCCACCATCCTCACCGACGCGCCGCTCGTCTTCCGCGACGACGACAGCGCCTGGAAGCCGCAGAACTACGGCGAGGAGTTCAAGGGCGACGTGACGCTGCGCACCGCGCTGGTCAACTCCATGAACATCCCGGCGGTCAAGACCGCCGAGGCGCTCTCCGCCAAGCTGGGGCCGGGCTTCCTGGGCGAGTGGGCCCACTCGCTGGGCCTGACCACGCCGGTCAAGCAGGAGCTGGGCAGCGCGCTCGGCTCCTCCTGCGTCTCGCTCTGGGAGCTGACCGGGGTCTACGCGCTCTTCGACCGCTACGGCGAGAAGCTGCCCGGCGTCATGGTGCGGCGGGTGCTGGATCGCGACGGGCGGACCCTGGAGGACCACACCTCGCCGCGGGATCCCTGGGTGCCGCTCTCCACCCGGCTGGGCGCGGCGGTGGCCCAGGTGACGCGCCCGCGCGAGCAGCCCATGGACGAGCGGACCGCCTACCAGATGGTCTCGCTGATGCACGAGGTGGCCACCGTGGGCACCGGCGCCGGCGCCGCCAGGCTGGGCAAGCCGGCGGCCGGCAAGACCGGCACCACCAACGACTCCTTCGACACCTGGTTCATGGGCTTCACCAAGGACCTCGCCACCGGCGTCTGGCTCGGCTACGACGTCAACGTCACGCCGCTGTCGCGCTACGAGACGGGCGGCCGGGCCGCCCTGCCCATCTGGCTCGACTACATGTCGGGATCCCTGCGCGACCGGCCCCAGCCCGAGTTCGAGCCGCCGGCCGGCATCGTCGAGGTGAGGATCGACCCGGACACCGGGAAGCCGGTGGCGGCGGGGGAGCGCGGCGTCGAGGAGCCCTTCAAGGAGGGCACCGAGCCCAAGGGGGCCGAGGAGGGCGCGCCGCCCAAGCCGGTCGAGGTCCAGGACCTGTTCATGGAGTAGCCGGCGCCGTCGGCCGCGGGCCGCGGTCTCAATAGGGGCCGAGCCACCGCGGCCGTGGTAGGTTCGGGGACGCGCCATGCTGAGATCGATCGCCAAGCTCGGGGTGAAGCGGACGCTCTTCCTCGCCATCGCGGGCGCCCTGGCGCTGGCCGGCGCCTTCACGGCCTACAGCGTCAACCGGGTGGTGCTGGGGGCCCTGGAGGACGCGCTGGCCCACCGCGGCGAGAGCGAGGCCCGGGAGCTGGCCGCCGCGGCGTCCCAGCCGCTGGCCCAGGGCCGCGACGACCTGGTGGCCGCCGAGGTGGAGGCCACCTTCGACGAGCGGGACGACGTCTACGTGGTGGTGCTGCGCAGCGACGCCACCATCGCCGCCAAGCGGTTCGCCCGCAACGCCCCGGGGAGCGCCGAGGAGGTGCGCGACGCGTTCGCCCGCGACCCCGGCGGGCAGGCGGCGCACGAGGGCGACCTCTACCGCTTCTCCGTGCCGGTCAAGGTGGCGCTGGCCCGCCCCGACGGCTCGCGCGGCGAGCGCGAGGTGGGCCGCGTCCTGCTCGGCCTCTCGGCCAGCGGGGCCAACGCCCAGCTCGGGTCCATCCGCTTCATGGTGCTCGGCCTGCTCGGCCTGGGCGGCGTGCTGCTGGCCGGGCTGGTCTACCTCTTCACCATGCGGCTGGTGCTGGCGCCGCTCGACCAGATGACCGCCGTGGCGCGCAAGATGAGCGACTCCAACCTCTCGGCGCGCGCCGATCGGATCGGCGACGACGAGCTGGGCACGCTGGCCGACTCGCTCAACAAGATCGGCGAGAACCTCTCGGCCACCATCTCGCGGGTGCAGACCGTGACCGGCGGCGTGGCCGCGGTCATCGAGCGGATCGACCGGACCGGCAAGGCCGTCTCCGAGGGGGCCGGCACCGTCTCGGCCCGCGTCGTCGACACCTCCGCCTCCATGGGCGAGATGATCGCCTCCCTGAAGGGGATCGCCGACAACGTCGAGGTGCTGGCCCAGTCGGCCGAGGAGTCCTCCTCCTCCATCCTGCAGATGGCCGCCACCAACGACGAGGTGGCCGAGAACATCCAGGCGCTGGCCGCCTCGGTGGAGGAGACCACCGCCGCCATCGAGCAGATGACCTACTCGATCAAGGAGGTGGCCAAGAACATCGAGGACCTCTCGGCCACCACCGAGCAGACCTCCTCGTCCATGAACGAGATGGACGTCTCCATCTCGCAGGTGGAGACCAACGCCAACGAGACCGCCAAGCTCTCCGAGCAGGCGCAGCGCGACGCCGAGATGGGCGCCGAGGCGCTCTCGCGCACCCTGGCCGGCATCGACAAGATCAAGGAGTCCTCCAAGGAGGCCGCCTCCGTCATCGAGGCGCTGGGCCGGAAGATCGCCGCCATCGGCAACATCCTCAACGTCATCGACGACGTGGCCGAGCAGACCAACCTGCTGGCCTTGAACGCGGCCATCCTGGCCGCCCAGTCGGGCGAGCACGGCAAGGGCTTCGCCGTGGTGGCCGACGAGATCAAGGACCTGGCCGAGCGGACCGGCGCCTCCACCAAGGAGATCAGCGACCTCATCCGGGCCGTGCAGGAGCAGTCCAAGAACGCCATCACCGCCATGGACCGCGGCGTGCGCAACGTCGAGGAGGGCGTGCGGCTGGGCCAGGAGACCGAGACCGCCCTCAAGAAGATCGAGGAGTCCTCGCACAAGGCCACCCAGATGGTGAAGGCCATCGCCCGCGCCACCATCGAGCAGGCGCGCGGCTCCAAGCAGGTCACCATGGCCATCAACCGCATCGCCGAGACGGTGCAGCAGATCGCCACCGCCACCGCCGAGCAGGCGCGCGGCTCCGAGCAGATCATGAAGAGCGCCGAGAAGATGAAGGCCATCACCAAGCACGTGGAGCGCTCGGCGCAGGAGCAGGCCCGCGGCTCGAAGCAGATCACCAAGTCCATCGAGTCCATCAGCGAGATGGTCCACCACCTCAACCGCGCCCAGAAGGAGCAGACCAAGGGCTCCGAGCAGGTCATGACGGCGGTGGTGCAGATCAAGCAGGTGGCCGAGGCGCAGACCCACTCCGCCCGCGAGCTGGAAGGGGCCATCTCCGACCTGGCGGGGCAGGCCGACGTCCTGCGCGGCGAGGTCCGCCGCTTCCAGATCTAGCCGCGCCCGAGCGCGAGCAGCGCCTTCCACTGGGCCGCGCCGAGCGGCACCACCGAGAGCCGGCCCTGGGTCAGGAGCGGCGAGCCGGCGAAGGCCTTCTCTTCCTTGAGCGCGTCGAGAGTGACCGGCGCCGCCAGCCGCTCCCCGGCCTCCACGTCGACGCAGACGCCGGCGGCGCCGGCCGCGGGATCCGGGTAGGCGGCGCGCGCCACCCTGGCCAGGCCGACCGCCGCCTTCTGGCCCGAGTGGTAGATCACCAGCGGATCGCCCGGGCGCATCGCCGCCAGGTGGCGCCGGGCCTGCGGGTTCCTCACCCCGGTCCAGGCGGTGCGCCGCTCGCGCACGAGGTCGTCGAAGGCGTAGCTGGTGGGCTCGGTCTTGAGCAGCCAGGCGGTGGCCATGCGCCCTCATCTAGGCCCGGCCGGGCCCGCGTGCCATGCTCCCGCCGGGCACGCTCCCGAGGGGAGGGGCGTGTGATATGAGGCACCCATGTTTGGCATGTCCATGACCGAGCTGGTGATCATCGCCATCCTGGCGCTGGTCCTCCTCGGGCCCGACCGCCTCCCGGAGGCGGCCAAGACCATCGGCAAGACGGTCAAGGAGCTGCGCAAGGCCTCCGAGGGGCTGAAGGAGCAGCTGGAGGCCGAGTTCGCCAAGGCCGAGCGCTCCCTCGAGAAGGCCATCAGCGCGCCCGACGTGCCGCCGGTCGCCTCGGCCGCCATGGCGGCCACGGTCCGCCAGCCGGCCCCGGCGCCGCCGGCCAGCGCCGACAACGTCCCCGGCCTCGAGGCCGCCCTCGTCGAACCGGCCCCCGCCCCGGCAGCTCCGCCGCCGCCCAGCCAGCCCGCATGAGCCCAGCCCCGACGCCCGGCGCGTCAACCCCCGAGCCCGAGGCCGAGGTCAAGCTCACCCTGTGGGACCACCTGCGCGACCTGCGCAAGCGGCTCCTGCTGGCGCTCTACGGCCTGGCGGCCGGCTTCGCCCTCGTCCTGGCCTTCGTCGGCACCATCTTCGACCGGCTCATGATGCCGGTGCTGGACGCGCTCAAGCCCCCGGTCATGTCGGAGGCCGCCAGGGCGGTGCTGCGGCAGGCGGCCGGCGCCCCGGGGCTCGCGCCGACCAGCAAGGCGGCGCTGCTGGAGTGTGCCACCCAGCCGGTGGTCTCGGAGGCCGCCAAGCAGGTGCTGGCCGGGCTGGCCGAGGCGAAGGGCGCGGCCGGCGCGCTGGTCGACGCGCTCACGGCCTGCGCCACCATCCCGAGCGTGCTCGAGCCGGCCAGGAAGCTCGTCTACACCAGCGCCATCGAGCCGATGATGCTGTACCTCCAGGTGGCGCTCTACGGCAGCGTCTTCGTGGCCGCCCCCTGGATCCTCTTCCAGCTCTGGCAGTTCATCGCCCCCGGCCTCTACAAGCGCGAGCGCAAGGTGGTGGTGCCGTTCCTCTTCTTCGGGACGCTCCTCTTCTACTCGGGCGCCGCCTTCTGCTACTGGTTCGTCCTGCCGCCGGCCTTCCCGGCCATGCTGCAGTTCGCCAGCTCCAACACCATGACGCCCATGCTCTCCATCAGCGAGCAGCTCTCGCTGGTGACGGCCATGCTGCTCGGCTTCGGCATCGTCTTCGAGGTGCCGGTCATCATCGCCTTCCTCTCCATGGTGGGGCTGGTCACGGCCGACTTCCTCGCCAAGTACCGGCGCCACGCCATCGTCGTCAACGTCACCCTGGCGGCCATCATCACGCCCACCGGCGACCCGCTCAACCTGGCCATGATGGCGGTGCCCATGATCCTCTTCTACGAGGTGGGCATCATCCTGGCGCGCATCCTCGGCAAGAAGAGGCCGGCCGCGCAGCCGGCGGCGCCGAAGTAGGGGCGCGCCCCGCCCCCGTCCTGGCCTAGGATCCGCCCGTGCTCGGCTTCAACCTGCTGGCGGCGCTGATGGCCCTCTTCATGCTGTGGCGCCACGGGCGCCCGGCGCTGGCCCTCCTCCGCGGCGACCGGGCGGGGCCCGGGCGGGCCCGCGCCATCCTGTCGCTCCTCAACTGCCTGGTGGCGCTGGCCGTGCTGGCGCTGGCGGCCCACGGGGCGTACCTCACCCTCACCCGCACCCCGGGAGGCACCCCGTGAACCAGGCCGGCCCCGCCGACGTCGTCATCCTCTCCGCGAAGCGGACCCCCTTCGGCGCCTTCGGGGGCGCGCTGGCCGCGCTCTCGGCCACCGACCTCGGCGTGCACGCGGCCAGGGCGGCGCTCGCCGCAGGCGGCGTGGCGCCGGCCGAGGTGGGCCACGTCATCTTCGGCAACGTGGCCCAGACCAGCGCCGACGCCATCTACCTGGCGCGCCACGTCGGGCTCCGGGCCGGCGTGCCGCTCGAGGTGCCGGCCCTCACCGTCAACCGCCTGTGCGGGTCCGGCTTCGAGGCGGTGGTGCAGGCGGCCATGTGGATCACGACCGGCCAGGCCGAGGTGGTGCTCTGCGGCGGCACCGAGTCGATGAGCCAGGCGCCGCTGGTGCTGCGCGGCACCCGCTGGGGCCACGCCTTCGGCAAGCCGCCGCCGCTGGAGGACTCGCTCTGGTCGGCGCTCACCGACAGCTACGCCGGGCTGCCCATGGGGCTGACCGCCGAGACGCTCGCCGAGCGGCACGGCCTGACCCAGGACCAGGTCGACGAGTACGCCGTCCTGTCGCAGCGCCGCTGGGCCGCGGCCCAGGCGGCCGGCCGCTTCGAGGCCGAGCTCATCCCGCTCGACCTGCCGGGCAAGAGGGGGCCGGTCCGCTTCGACCGGGACGAGGGGCCGCGCCCGGACACCACCGTGGAGGGGCTGCGGCGGCTGCCCAGGGTCTTCAAGAAGGACGGCGTCATCCACGCCGGCGCGGCCAGCGGCATCGCCGACGGGGCGGCGGCGCTGGTGGTGGCGAGCCGCGCCTGGGCCGAGCGGCGCGGCCGGGAGCCGCTGGCCCGGCTGGTGGCCTGGGGCCACGCCGGCGTCGACCCCGCCGTCATGGGCATCGGCCCGGTGCCGGCCGTGAAGAACGCCCTGGCCCGGGGCGGGGCCACGCTGGCGCAGCTGGACCTCGTCGAGGTGAACGAGGCCTTCGCCCCGCAGTACCTGGCGGTGGAGCAGGCGCTCGGCCTCGACCGGGAGCGGACCAACGTGGACGGCGGCGCCATCGCGCTGGGCCACCCGCTCGGCGCCAGCGGGGCGCGCATCACGGCCCACCTCTGCCACGAGCTGCGGCGCCGCGGCGGCCGCATGGCCGTCGGCTCGGCCTGCATCGGCGGCGGCCAGGGCATCGCGGTGCTGCTGGCCGCGCCCTGAGGGGCCCCCGCCGCCGCGCCCCCCGGGCGGGCTTTCTTGCCCGCACCCGGGCGCGAGGTTAGGGTCCTCCACGGGCCGCAGGGGCGTGGGAGGCGTGATGGACTCGTTCACCGGGGTGAAGGTCTTCTCCACGACGCTGGCGCGCGACCGCGAGCAGATGGGCGAGAGCATCACCCGCTGGCTGGCGGCCCACCCCGAGCTGGAGATCGTCGAGCACGAGGTGCGGCAGAGCTCCGACCAGGAGTTCCACTGCCTCTCCATCACGCTCTTCTACCGGGAGAGGGCGAGGGCCTGAGGTGGCGCGCGGCTCGCCGGACCTGAGGCGCGTCCTCACCTTCGGCGGGCAGGCCCCGCTCGCGGTGGGGTCGCTCATCGCCGCCATGGCGGTGGCCACCGTGGGCGGCACGATCTGGCCGCCGCTGGCGGAGCTCCTCTGGCTGCAGGTCCCGTCCGCCGGGACGCCGCCCTGGCTGGCGGCGGCGCAGCCCTGGCGGCTCCTCACCTGGCCCTTCTTCCAGGGCCACCTGGGCGGCAGCGTCCTCACGCTCCTCTTCGGCGGCTTCATGCTCCTCTGGCTGGGGCGGCAGCTGTCCTCCGCCTGGAGCGAGCGGCGCTTCCTGGTGCGCTTCTTCGTCCTCACGGGCGGGGCCGGCCTGGCGTCGCTCCTCCTGGTCGGCCTGCTGGGCGGCGGCGAGGTCTACTTCGGCATCTGGGCGGTGCTCGACGCGCTGCTGGTCACCTGGGGGCTCATCTTCCCCAACCAGCGGCTCTCCTGGTTCGGGGTGCTGCAGATGACCGGCGGCACGGTGGCCAGGGTCGTGACCATCGGCACCCCGCTCTGGGCCCTGGCGGTGGCGCCGTCCGGGGTGGGGGTGGTGGACCGGCTGGTCGCCTACCTGCCGCACCTGGCCGCCATCGGGCTGGCCTGGCTGCTGGTGGCGGGCGGGCCGCGGCGCGGCTGGTACCGCCTGAAGGACTGGTGGCTCCGCCGCGACCTGGAGAGCCGGCGGCGCAAGTTCAAGGTCGTCTCCACCGACCGCCCCCGGCCCACCAAGCCGTGGCTGAACTGAAGGCGGCGCCGCGCCGAGCCCGCGGGCTCAGCTCACCGTCACCTGCTTCACCGCCGCCTGGTAGACCCAGATCCGGCCGGTGTTGGTGCGCGTGTCGGCCGGGATCATGAAGAAGCCGACCGCGCCCTCCCGGTAGTCCGGGGAGAAGCCGGCCACCTGCCGTCCGTCGCGGAAGGTGACGCGCACCTTCTTCCCCTCCGGCACCGGCGCCTTCTCGCCCGGCGTCAGCATGAAGAAGATGGCCTTGATGAGCTCGGTGGGGATGGCCTCGGGGGCGCCCGGCCCCTGCGGCTGGAGCGGCAGCTCGGGCGCGTCGAGCAGCGCGTCCACCAGGAGGCCCCGCTTCACCTGGCCGTCCACCGTGTGGAGGACCACGCGGTGCGAACCCTCGACGACCACCGTGGGCGCCGGCGGCGCCAGCGGCTCCACCTCCATCGGCTCCGGCTCCGGCTCGTCCCCCGCGTCGAAGAGGCCGTCGGTCACGGCCGGCGGCAGCTCGAAGGTGTCGCCCGCGGGGCCGGCGTCGCCGTAAGCGGCGGCGATCTCGGGCGGGATGGCCGCGCCGCCGTCGGCGGGCTCCGGCTCCGGCAGGGGCTGGGCCCAGGCAGGAACGGGAACGGGCGGCGGCTGCGGCGCGGCCGCCGGCTCGGACGGCGCCGGCTCGGGCTCGGGCTCGGGCTCGAGCAGCGCGGGCTC
>JAJYAW010000381.1 GCA_021779335.1 Myxococcales bacterium
GCGCGACCCGCGCCGCCGCGGCCGGGCCGCCGCGCTGGCGGCGCCCCTCCCGGCCAAGGATCACGACGGCGACATGGTGACGGAGCACCAGCGCTGGCTGGCCGCCATGGGCGTCGACAGCGTGGGGGCCCTCTCCGAGCTGTGCATCGACGGGCGGGTCTCGCAGCTCATCCGCGTCGCCGAGGGGTTCCACGAGAAGCGCATCTCGCGCATCGCCGACCAGATCGCGGCGGCGCGCGACCGCGTCCGCGTCATCTCCATCGCCGGCCCCTCCTCCTCCGGCAAGTCCACCTTCATCAAGCGGCTCACCGTCCAGCTCCAGATCGACGGCGTCAACCCGGTGGCCCTCTCGCTCGACGACTACTACGTGGACCGGGAGCGGACCCCGCGGGACGAGAAGGGCGAGTGGGACTTCGAGGCGCTGGAGGCGCTCGACCTCGGTCGGCTGCAGGACGACGTGCGCCGCCTGCTGGCCGGCGAGCCGGTGCGCACGCCGCGCTACGACTTCCTGGCGGGCCAGAGCCGCCCCGAGGGCGGCCACGAGCTGCAGCTCAAGGCCGGCGACGCCCTCATGCTGGAGGGCATCCACGGCCTCAACCCCCGCCTGCTCGGGTCCCTCCCGCGCCCCGGCGAGCTCTTCCGCATCTTCATCCACCCGGCCACCAGCCTGCCCTTCGACCGGCTCACCCGCGTCTCCACCACCGACCTCAGGCTGCTGCGGCGCATCGTGCGCGACCGCCACCAGCGCGGCTACCAGGCGGCCGAGAACATCGCGCGCTGGCCCTCGGTGCAGGCCGGCGAGCGCGAGCACATCTTCCCGTTCCAGCAGGAGGCCGACGCGGTCTTCGACTCCTCGCTGGTCTACGAGCCGGCGGTCCTCAAGATCTTCGCGGAGCGCTACCTGCTGGAGGTGCCGCCCGACCACCCCGCCTACCCCACCGCCCACCGGCTCCGCTACCTGGTGGACAGCTTCGTCTCCATCCACCCCGAGCACGTCCCCCCCACCTCGCTGGTCCGAGAGTTCATCGGCGGCAGCGGGTTCGAGTACTGACGTGGCCCTCTGGCGCTTCCTCCGCCGCGGCGCCGACCCGGCCACCGAGAAGCGCCTGCGGGCGCTGGTGAGCCAGGCCCCCAGCGTCTTCTTCGTGCTGGACCGGCAGGGGCGCGTGGTCATGGCGGAGGGGCGCCTGCTGCGGGTGCTGGGGCGCCGCGCCCCCAACGAGGGCGGCTCGGTCTTCGAGCTCTTCCTGGACGTGCCCTGGGCCCTGGACGGCGTGAAGCTGGCCCTGGGCGGGCGCACCGTCACGGTGCGCGGCGAGGTGGAGGGCCGCTCCTACGAGGTGCGCTTCGCCCCGGTGCGCGGCGAGGACGGCGAGGTGGAGGAGGTGGTGGGGCTGGCCAGCGACGCCACCGACCTGCGCGAGGCCGAGGAGCGGCTGCGCCGGCAGGCCTCGCGGCTGGCGGCGCTGGCCGAGGCCTCGCGGGTCTTCGCCGGCGGCCTCGACTACACCACCACCCTCGAGACGGTGGCGCGCCGGCTGGCCGAGCTCATCGGCGACAGCGCGCTCATCCGCATGGTCTCCGACGACGGCCTGTGGCTGGTGCCGGTGGCCGTCTACCACCCCGTCCCGGAGCGGGCCGCGCTGCGGCGCAAGGTGCTGCTGGGCTCGCCCCAGCGGGTCGGCGAGGGGCTCACCGCCCAGGTGCTCCGCACCGGGCAGGTGCTGCGGATCGCCGAGCTCACCCCGGCGGTCGTCCACGCCCAGATGAAGGAGGCCTACTGGCCCTACCTGGAGGGCGCCAGCTCGCTGCTCATCGCGCCGCTGGTCCACCGGCGGCAGATCCTGGGCCACATCACCCTGCTGCGCGACGCCGGCCGCCCGTCCTACACCGCCGAGGACGAGACGCTGCTGGAGGACCTGGCGCACCGGGCGGCCCAGGCCATCGAGAACGCCCGGCTCTACGGCCAGGCCCAGGCGGCCGTGGCGGCGCGCGACGAGTTCCTCTCCATCGCCTCCCACGAGCTGCGCACGCCGCTCACCGCGCTGCGGCTGGCGCTGGAGAACCTGCGGCGCGTCACCGGCCGGGAGGTGGCCTCCGGCCCCTCGCCGCAGCTGGAGCGGGTGCTGGCGGCCTCGGAGCGGGCCGGGCAGCGCCTGGAGAAGCTCGTCGAGGCGCTGCTGGATGTCTCGCGCATCCACATGGGCCGGCTGGAGCTCGACGTGGAGGCGCTGGACCTGGCCGACGTGGTGGACGAGGCGGTGGCGGCCATCGACGACGAGCTCCGGCAGAGCGGCTCCACGGTGGACGTGCGCGGCGAGCCCACCCAGGGCCACTGGGACCGGCTGCGGCTCGGGCAGGTGCTGGTCAACCTGCTGGCCAACGCCGTCAAGTACGGGGCCGGCAAGCCCATCGAGATCCGCTACGGCGCGCGGGACGCGCGCGCCTGGGTCACCATCCGCGACCACGGCATCGGCATCGACCCGGCGGACCAGCGCCACATCTTCGAGCGGTTCGAGCGGGCCGTGTCGAGCCAGAACTACGGCGGGCTGGGGCTGGGGCTCTACATCGTGAAGCGCATCCTGGAGGCGCACGGCGGCGCGGTGCGGGTCGAGTCGCGGCCCGACGAGGGGGCGGCCTTCGAGGTGGAGCTGCCGCTCCGCCCGGCCGTGCCGCTGCGCCCGCCCGAGCAGCCCTGGCGGCCCTGAGGCGGCTCGGGCTACAACCCTGCGCTCCCCGGGAGGTCCACCGTGCTCGCCCTCGTCTCCGCCCTGCTGCTGGCCGCGCCCCGCCCCGCCTCGCCTCCGCCCGACGTCCCGGCCCGCCTGCTGGGCGCCGCCCTGGCGGAGGGGCGGGCCCTCGACCGGCTCGAGGCGCTGACCGACACGGTGGGCCCGCGGCTGGTCGGCTCCCCGGGCGCGGCGGCGGCGGTGGCCTGGGCGCTCCGCACCTTCGAGGCCGACGGGATCCGGGCCTGGGCCGAGCCGGTGGTGGTGCCGGTCTGGGTGCGCGGCGAGGAGCGGGGCGAGGTGGTGGCCACGCCGCCGGCGCGGGATCAGGCGCTCCACCTCACCGCGCTCGGCAACAGCCCCGGCACGCCGCCGGGCGGCGTCACGGCGGAGGTCGTGGAGGCGAGCTCCCTGGAGGAGCTGGCCGCCCTCGGGGAGCGGGTGCGCGGCAAGATCGTCCTCTTCCAGCACCACATGGGCGAGGGGCAGGGGTACGGCGACGTGGTGCGGCTGCGCAGCCGCGGGCCGGCCGCGGCGGCGCGGCAGGGGGCGGTGGCGGCCCTGATCCGCTCGCTCGCCACCGCCTCGCTGCGCGACCCGCACACCGGCCAGACCTCCTTCGGCGACGGCCCGGCCATCCCGGCGGCGGCGCTCTCGGTGGAGGACGCGCAGCTGCTCCACCGGCTGGCGCGGCGCGGCCCGGTCCGGGTCCGGCTCGTGCTGGGCTGCGGCCCGGGGTCGCCCGCCACCGCCTGGAGCGCCAACGTGGTGGCCGAGGTGCGCGGGCGGGAGAAGCCCGACGAGGTGGTGGTCATCTCGGGCCACCTCGACTCGTGGGACCTGGGCACCGGCGCCGTGGACGACGGGGCCGGCGTGGTCATGGCCATGGAGGCGCTGCGGCTCATCGCCCGCCAGCCGGTGGCGCCGCGCCGCACCGTGCGCGCCGTGCTCTACATGAACGAGGAGAACGGCACCAGCGGCGGCGTGGCCT
>JAJYAW010000382.1 GCA_021779335.1 Myxococcales bacterium
GCCGGGATCCCCACCGCCTCGCTCGGCGAGTACCAGCGGTTCTGGAACGTCGCGTACGCCGACACCGGCGCGGTCCAGATCGCCGTCATCGTCCGCTGGCCGCACGGCGCCGGGTGGCGCCGCGTCCGGCCCCGTCGCCGGTGCCCCGCCGGCCAGCTGTGGGGTCTCCCCCAGCTCCGACCCCAGCACGTCGAGCAGCGGCGCCCCCGGGTAGGCCGAGCGGCCCAGCGCCAGCACCTGGCGGGCCTCCTCCCCCTTGCCGGAGCGCTGCAGCCAGCGCGCCTTCTCGCAGAGCTTGGCGGTGGCGACGTCCCGCTCACCGGTGGAGAGCCGATCGGCCAGGACCCAGACGTCGGGGGGCGGCCCGGCGTTCACCTCGGCGAAGGGCGGCCTCTGCCGGACCACCAGCAGGATGCTGCCGGCGGCGAGGGTCCGCCCCGGGCTCACGGCCAGGAGGTCGGGCCGGTCGAAGACGTCGGCGGGATGCAGCACGGTGGCCACGCCGGCCGTCTCCTGCTCCAGCAGGCCGGAGCGCCGCAGCCAGCCCGGCTCGTCGCCGCTGGTGCGGACGCGGGCCCAGTCCCCGCGCCCCTCCAGCAGCGTCACCGCCTCGCCGCGCATCAGGACGGTCAGGACGTTCGGCGCCGGCTTGCCGCCCGGCCCCGGCACCCTGGAGGCGTCGGAGGGCCCCCGCCGGAGCGCGCTGGCCGCGGTGACCCAGGCCCGGCCTTCGGCCGCCACCGGGGCGAACGGCGGCGCGGTGGTCGACGCGGCGGCGGAGGTCGGAGCGGCGGCGCCAGGCGCCGCCGGGGCCGCCGGCGGTCGCCGGGAGCAGGCCAGCAGGAGGAGCGGCGCGACGGCCAGGGCGCGGCGCACGGTCCGGGCTCAGGCTCGGCCGTGGACGAGCACCTTCACGTCGCCGCGGAAGGTGACCTCCATCTTGTCGGTGCGCACGGCGGAGACGAAGCCGCGGCCGAAGGTGGGGTGGTCCAGCACGTCGTCCACCGCGAAGGTGCGCTTCACGGAGTAGGGGACGGCCGCCTTCTTGCGCGCCGCCAGCAGCTCCTCGAAGGAGATCTCGACCTTCTTCTCGCGGCCCGGTCGGGCCGCCTTGCGAGCCGCGACCGAGGGTGAAGGGCCGGCCGCGCCGGGCGCGGGGCGGAACTTGTGCTCGCCCTGGCAGGTGTTGCACTTCACCCGGACGGGCTTGGCGCCCACCATGGCGATGACCGTGTGGGCCAGCACCAGCTCGCACTTGCTGCAGAACGAATCGACCTCACCGCCGACCTTGCTCATAGGGGCGCGCAGCATACAGGAAAGCCGGCCCAGCGGGGCGCAGGCGGCGCGGCGCGATCCGTGACATATTGCGGCCCCATATGCGCCGCCTCGCCGCTGCCCTGGAGGACTTCGGGCAGATGCTCTTCTTCTTCCTGGAGACCCTGGCCTGGGCCCTCCGGCCGCCCTACCGGCTGGAGCTGATCCTGTCCCAGATGGCCTTCATCGGCGTCGGCTCGATGTTCATCGTGGGGGTGACGGGCACCTTCACGGGCATGGTGCTGGCCCTGCAGTTCGGCTACGCCATGAAGCAGTTCGCGGCCGACGGCTACGTGGGCGGGTCGGTGGCCGTGGCCCTCACCCGCGAGCTGGCGCCGGTCCTCACCGCCCTCATGGTGACGGGCCGATCCGGGAGCGCCATCTCCACCGAGCTCGGCACCATGCGGGTCACCGAGCAGATCGACGCCATGGACTCCATGGCGGTCAACCCCATCCAGTACCTGGTCGTGCCGCGCGTCATCGCGTCGGTGCTGATGTTCCCCGCGCTCACGATGCTCTTCAACGCGCTGGGGTTCGCCGGCGCCTACGTCATGGGCATCTACGTGTCCGCCATCCCGGAGGGGCCCTTCCTGGAGCACACCCGCCAGATCATGGCCCCGGCCGACATCTGGCACGGGCTGTGGAAGGCCCTGGTCTTCGGGCTGGTGGTCTCGGTGGTCACCACCTGGCGCGGCTACTCGGCCAGCGGCGGCTCGCGCGGGGTGGGAGAGGGGACGACCCGGGCGGTGGTGGCCAGCTCCATCGGCATCCTGGTGGTGGACTACGCCATGACGCTCGTCTCGGTGGCGAGGTGACCCCGTGATCGAGGTGAACGACCTCTGGAAGTCCTTCAAGGACAACCCGGTCCTCAAGGGGATCACGCTCTCCATCCCGGCCGGCCAGACCTACGTGGTGCTGGGCGGGTCCGGCTCCGGCAAGACGGTGCTCATGAAGCACGTCATCGGCCTCTTCAAGCCAGACCGCGGCAGCGTCACGGTCAACGGCGTGGAGCTCTCCGGCCTCTCCGGCAAGGCGCTCACCGAGGCGCGGCGGGTCTTCGGCATGGTCTTCCAGGGGGCGGCCCTCTTCGACTCGATGACCGTCTTCGAGAACGTGGCGTTCCCGCTGCGGGAGAAGCGGCGCGGCGTGAAGCTCGACGAGGTGCGGGCACGCTGCCTGGAGAAGCTCAGGGTGGTGGACCTCGGCGAGGAGGTGCTGGAGCGCTTCCCCTCCGAGCTCTCCGGCGGCATGCGCAAGCGCGTGGCGCTGGCGCGAGCGCTGGTCTCCGACCCCCAGGTGGTGCTCTACGACGAGCCCACCACCGGCCTCGACCCCATCACCACCGACTACGTGGACGGGATGATCAAGGCCGCCAAGGAGCGGCTGGGGGTCACCTCCATGGTCATCAGCCACGACATCGCCTCGGCGTTCCGGGTGGCCGACCGGCTGGCCGTGCTCTACGATGGCCACCTCGCCGCCGAGGGCACCCCGGCGGAGGTGAAGGCCAGCAAGGATCCCTACGTGCAGAAGTTCCTCTCCACCTGGTTCGAGAAGCAGTGACGGTCCGCCCGTGAACAAGCTCCTCGCCAACAAGGCCCTCGCCGTCGGCGCGCTGGTGGCCGCCGCCATCGCCGCCGTCCTCTTCGCGTTCACCTTCATCAAGAAGGGCGGCCTGTCGTCGGACGAGAGCTACGTGGTGCACGCCTACTTCTCCGACGCCACCGGGCTGACCTGGAAGAGCCGCGCCCAGATCGCCGGCATCCAGGTGGGCGAGGTCTCCAAGATCTCGCTGGAGGGGCAGCGGGCCCGCCTCGAGCTGCGCATCAAGAACGGGGTCGATCTCAAGACCGACACCTGCCTGACCAAGACCTTCCCGTCCGCGCTCATGCCGGACGCGCTCCTCGAGGTGGTGCCGGGCTCGCCCGGCCAGCCCAGCCTGTCGTCCTTGCCGGAGGGGCAGCGGCTCATCACCTGCGTGCGCGAGTCGGCCAGCATCCAGCAGCTGGTCGACAGCCTGGCCAAGATCTCCGCCGACGTGCACCTGGTGACGGCCGACATCGCCAAGACGGTGGGCGGCAACCAGGGCTCGATGCGCGAGATCATCGAGAACCTGGCCCAGCTCACCCGCCGGCTCGACGACACGGTGGCGGCCAACCAGGGGCGGATCTCGCAGATCCTCGCCAACGTCGACGTCATCAGCGGCGACCTCCGGGAGCTCACCCAGGCCGAGAAGGGCCGGATCCGGGCCATCGCCCGGAACATCGAGGACCTGACCGTCCAGCTCAAGGGCGTGGCCAGCAGCGTGCAGCAGGTGATCGACGGGGGGGCGCCCGCCGGGGCGGCCGCGGGACCGCCGGGGGCGGCCGGCCAGGCG
>JAJYAW010000383.1 GCA_021779335.1 Myxococcales bacterium
GCAGCGGGGGTAGCGGGCGCGGGGGCAGCGGGGGTAGCGGGCGCGGGGGCAGCGGGCGCGGAGGCAGCGGCCGGCGCGGTGGTCCCGGGCGTCGGTGCGGGCGCCGGATCGTCGGCGAGCGCGAGGGCCGGGGCGAGCGCGCAGGCGAGGAGCAGCAGGCGTCTGGTCATCGGTCCCTCCCGGCGTGGAGCCGCCGTACCGCTCGCCCCGGATGGTACGGCCTCGGCCACGCCGCCGGATAGCCCTCCCGGGCGGGACATGCTGGCGCATCGGGCGCCGATGGGCGATGAGAGGCGACATGGCGCTCCCTTCCACACTCCACCACTTCGACGTCCGGCTCTCCAATGTGGACCGCGGCGTCGAGCAGGACCTCTCGGTCAAGGTGGCGCGCCACCCCTCCGAGACGGCCGAGCGGCTCTGGCTCCGCCTCCTGGCCTTCTGCTGGCAATGGGAGGAGTCGCTGGCCTTCGGGCCGGGCATCTGCGAGCCGGAGGAGCCGGACCTGGTGGCGCTCGGCGCCGACGGCTCGACGCGCACCCTGCTCGTGCGGGTGGGCCGACCGGAGCTGGCGCGCGTCGAGAAGGACTGCGCGCGGGGCGGCGGCGCGCGCGTGGCGGTCCTCTTCGAGTCGCCGCGGCGGCTGGAGGCGTTCCTGACCGAGGCGCGAGCCGGCCGGCCGGAGCGGATCGCGGCGGCGGAGCTGGCCGCGGTGCCGGAGGAGATCCTGAGGCCGCTGGCCCGCGTCGAGGAGAGGCGCGTGAAGCTGGGGCTGACGCTGGCCGACGACCACCTCTACCTCGATCTGGGCAAGGAGACGCTCGACGGTGCCCTGATCCGGGGTCGCCCTTGAGGGGGAGCAACGAGGGGTGCGTCGGCCGCCCAATGGGCGTGACTTCCTGAGCACCCTTCCTTAAATCATCGGTCATCTGGACCTTTCTGGTCCACGATGGCTCCCACCCACCGGAAGGGAGCGAAGGCGACCGAATGATCCGGATGAGCAAGCTCACCGACTACGCCATCGTGCTGCTGGCCCACCTCGCCCGCGGCGAGCGGACCCTCACGGCCCAGGAGCTGGCCGGCAGGTCCCGCGTGCCCCTGCCCACCGTCTCCAAGCTGTGCAAGGAGCTGTCGCGCGCCGGCCTCGTGGTCTCCCACCGCGGCCGCCACGGCGGCTACTCGCTGGCCCGCCCCCCGGAGGCCATCTCGGTGGCCGAGGTCGTCGAGGCGCTGGAGGGGCCCATCTCGCTCACCGAGTGCGGCACCCCCGGCGGCGACCCCTGCGGCATCGAGCCCTTCTGCCTGGCCAAGGCGAGCTGGGATCCGGTCTCGCGCGCCATCCACGGCGCCCTGCAGCAGCTCCCGCTCTCCTCCATCGGCCCGTTCCGGCGCCCCCCGCCGATGCGCGAGCCGCCCACCGCCCTCCCGGTCCTCCCTGGAGCGAACCTCCCATGACCACCGCCGCGCAGATCAAGGAGATGACGGAGCAGAAGTACCGCTACGGCTTCGTCACCGACATCGAGGCCGACGCCATCCCCAAGGGGCTCTCCGAGGAGATCATCCGCATCATCTCCAGGAAGAAGGGGGAGCCGGAGTTCATGCTGGCCTGGCGGCTCAAGGCCTACCGGCACTGGCTCACGCTCTCCGAGCCGACCTGGGCCAACGTCCACTACCGCCCGCCGGACTACCAGGAGATCGTCTACTACTCGGCCCCCAGGGCGAAGAAGCAGCTCGGCTCCATGGACGAGGTCGATCCGGAGCTGAAGCGGGCCTTCGCCAAGCTGGGCATCCCGCTCGAGGAGCAGCTCCGCCTGGCCGGCGTGGCGGTCGACGCGGTCTTCGACTCGGTCTCGGTGGCCACCACCTACAAGGCCAAGCTGGCGGAGAAGGGGATCGTCTTCTGCTCCTTCTCCGAGGCGGTGCGCGAGCACCCGGCGCTGGTGGAGGAGCACCTCGGCTCGGTGGTCCCGCCCACCGACAACTTCTTCGCGGCCCTCAACTCGGCGGTCTTCTCCGACGGCAGCTTCGCCTACGTGCCGAAGGGGGTGCGCTGCCCCATGGAGCTCTCCACCTACTTCCGCATCAACGCCAAGGACACCGGCCAGTTCGAGCGGACGCTCCTGGTGGCCGACGAGGGGGCCTCCGTCAGCTACCTGGAGGGCTGCACCGCCCCCATGCGCGACGAGAACCAGCTGCACGCCGCGGTGGTCGAGCTGGTGGCCAAGGACGGCGCCGAGATCAAGTACTCCACCGTGCAGAACTGGTACCCGGGCGACGCCGAGGGCAAGGGCGGCATCTTCAACTTCGTCACCAAGCGCGGCGCGGCCCACCGCGGCTCCAAGATCAGCTGGACCCAGGTGGAGACCGGCAGCGCCATCACCTGGAAGTACCCGTCGGTGCTGCTGCTGGGCGACGACTCGGTGGGCGAGTTCTACTCCGTGGCGCTCACCAACAACCGCCAGCAGGCCGACACCGGCACCAAGATGATCCACGTGGGCCGGAACACCCGCTCCACCATCGTCTCCAAGGGCATCAGCGCCGGCCACGGCCAGAACACCTACCGCGGCCTGGTCAAGGTGCAGCAGGGGGCGGAGGGCGCCCGCAATCACTCGCAGTGCGACTCGCTGCTCATCGGCGACCGCTGCGGGGCCCACACCTTCCCCTCCATCGAGGTGAAGAACCGCAGCGCCACGGTGGAGCACGAGGCCACCACCTCCAAGATCTCGGAGGACCAGCTGTTCTACTGCCGCCAGCGCGGCCTCTCGGACGAGGACGCGGTCTCGATGATCGTCAACGGGTTCGCCAAGCAGGTCCTGAAGGAGCTGCCCATGGAGTTCGCGGTGGAGGCCCAGAAGCTGCTCGGCCTCTCGCTGGAAGGGAGCGTCGGATGAGCGGGAGCGGGAAGGCGCTGCTCGAGATCCAGGGCCTGACGGCCCGGGTCGGCGAGAAGGAGATCCTCAAGGGGCTCGACCTGACGGTGCGGGCCGGCGAGGTGCACGCCATCATGGGGCCCAACGGCTCCGGCAAGTCGACGCTGGCCGGCGTGCTGGCGGGGCGCGACACCTACCAGGTGACCGGCGGCACGGCCCGCTACGACGGCCAGGACCTGCTGGCCCTGGCGCCCGAGGCGCGCGCCGCCCGCGGCCTCTTCCTGGGCTTCCAGTACCCGGTGGAGATCCCGGGCGTGGGCAACCTCTACTTCCTCCGCACCGCGCTCAACGCCATCCGGCGGGCCCGCGGCGAGGAGGAGCTGGACGCCATGGACTTCCTCTCGCTCGCCAAGGAGAAGATGAAGCTGGTCGAGCTGGACCCGGCCTTCGGCTCGCGCTCCGTCAACGAGGGGTTCTCCGGCGGGGAGAAGAAGCGCAACGAGGTCTTCCAGATGGCGGTGCTGCAGCCGCGCCTGGCCATCCTGGACGAGATCGACTCCGGCCTCGACATCGACGCCTTGCGGGTGGTCTCGAGGGGGGTCAACGCCCTGCGCAGCCCCGACCGGGCCATCGTGCTGGTGACCCACTACCAGCGGCTCCTCGACCACGTCGCGCCGGACGTGGTCCACGTCATGGCGGGCGGGCGCATCGTCAGGAGCGGCGGGCGCGAGCTGGCCAGGGAGCTGGAGCAGACCGGCTACGCCTGGGTGGGTGAGAAGCCGCCGCTCGGCCTCGCGCCGGCCCCGCCGCACGCCGAG
>JAJYAW010000384.1 GCA_021779335.1 Myxococcales bacterium
TCTCCTCGGCAGCGGGCCGGGGCCGCTCGCCTTCGCCGCCCTCGACGCCGGCGCCACCGCCGCGACCGCCGCCGACCGTGCCAGGTCGGCGCTCGCCGCCGCCCGCGAGCTCTCGCGCCTCTCCGGCGAGCCGCTCGCCACGCGGGAGTGGAACCCGACGCATGGCCGGCCGCTCGCCGAGCTCGTCTCGGCCGGCAAGCCGCCCGACACCATCCTCATGGGCCACGTCCTCAACGAGCTCTGGAAGGGGGATGGGCAGGCCGAGAAGCGGGCCGCGCTGCTCGACGAGGCGCGCGCGCTGCTGGCGCCGGGCGGCTCGCTCGTGGTCGTCGAGCCCGCCCTGCGCGACACGTCGCGCGCCCTCCTCGAGGTGCGCGACCTCCTGGTGGCGCGCGGCGCGGCGGTGCGCGCCCCCTGCCTGTACCGCGGCGCCTGCCCGGCGCTCCCCAGGCCCTCCGACTGGTGCCACGCCGAGCGGCCCATCGATCCGCCGCCCCTGGTGGCGCAGATCGGCAAGGCGGCCGGCCTGCGCAAGGAGGCGGTCAAGATGAGCTACCTCGTGCTGGCGCCGCCGGGCGAGGGCTGGGCGCCGCCCCCGGCGGCCGGCGCCGCGGGCACGGCGCGCGTCTTCCGCATCGTCTCCGAGCCGCTGGCCGGCAAGGGCAGGCTCCGCTACATGGGCTGCGGTCCGGAGGGGCGGATGGGGCTGGCCCTCCAGGAGAAGCACGTCGGCGACGCCAACCGGCCCTTCGAGCGGCTGCTGCGCGGCGACGTGGTGGCGCTCGAGGGGGCCGAGCCGAAGGGCGACGGCCTCGGGCTGGGCCCCGGGTCGAGGGTGGTCGTCATCGCCGCGGCCGGCCGGCCGGTGCCGCCGGGACCCCTCACGGCTCCCCGCCCCCCTCCCGCCAGCGCCGCTCCAGCTCCTGGTACGCCGGGGGGTACTCGGCCGTGAAGCGGTGGTAGAGCGGGACGGGGTAGCGGAGCCCGCCGGCGTGGGTCCCCTCCAGCCCCTTCACCATCCGCTCGGCCTGCGCGAACGGGAAGGCGAAGGCCATCTCGTCGTCGGCGGCCAGGCCGAAGATCCTGTCGCCGGCGCAGGGCAGGATGAGCTGTGGCTCCTTGAGCTGGCGCGGCCGGATGATGAGGTCGGCGCAGTCGCCGCGGCCGGTGAACTCGGCCTTGAAGCTGCCCCCCTTCTCGAAGAGCGCCGCGTTGACGAGCCGCAGCACCTGGGCCGGGTTGCCGTAGACCACCACCGTCTCCGGCGTGTAGGTGATGCGCGCCAGCGGGCCGGCCACCACCGCCGAGATCTCGCTCCGCCCGAGCCGCGGCAGCGCGTCCTCGAAGGCCTTCCCGGCCTCGGCGCAGGAGGCGTACATCCCCTCGGCGAGCGAGCCCCTGGCGTAGTAGTCGATCCGGTCCTCGAAGCCGAAGGCCGCCTTGGCGATGGGGCAGGAGATGTCCTCGCCCGAGAAGGCCAGCGTCCAGCCGTAGCGCCGGGCGAAGCTGATGGCCTGGCAGATGGCCACCTGCACGTGCAGGTCCTTCCCCGGCCGCTTGGCCTTGGCCGGGAGGGGCTCGCCCGGCGCCAGGGGGAGGATGCCCACCGGGAAGGTGGCGACGCGCAGGTGCTGCTCCAGGTGCTTGGCGAGGGTGGCGGTGTCCATGGGGCCTCCGGGGCGCTAGAACGCCAGCACGATCTTCCCGAACGAGTCGTTCTGCTCCAGCCGCTCGTGCGCCTCGCGGGCGCGGGCGGCGGGGAGGACGCAGTCCACCACCGGCTTCACCCGGCCGGCCGCGATGAGCGGCAGCACGTCCCGCCCGAAGGCCTGGGTGGCCGCGATCTTCTCCTCCAGCGGCCGCGGCCGGAGCACCGTCCCGGTGATGCTGCCGCGCGACCGCATCAGCAGCCCCAGGTCCACGGTGGGCTTGCCGCCGCCCATGGTGCCGATGACCACGACGCGGCCGCCCGTGGCCAGGCTGGCCAGGTTCTCGGCGGCGTAGGGGCCGCCCACGAAGTCCAGGATCACGGCGGCGCCGCGCCCCCCCGTCAGCCGGCGCACCTCCGCGGCGAACCTCGGCTCCTCCCGGCCGACGAGCAGGCCGTCATCCAGGCCGAGCGCCCTCGCCCTCTCCAGCTTGTCGGCGGTGCGGCTCGTGCCGATGGCGTGCGCGCCCGCGGCCCTGGCGATCTGCAGCGCCGCGGTGGCCACGCCCGAGCCGACCGCGTGGATGAGCACGGCCGCGCCGGGGCGCAGGCCGCCGATGGTGAACATGGCGTCGTGGGCGGTCAGGCCGGCCTCGGGGAGGGCGCCGGCGTCGCCGAAGCTCATGCCCTCCGGCACGGGGAGCAGCATCCGCTCGTGCGCCACGGCGTACTCGGCCTGCGCCTCGCCGGAGGTGATGGCCATGACCCGATCCCCCACCTTCCAGGCGGTCACGCCGGCGCCGAGCGCGGCCACCTCGCCGGCCAGCTCGAGGCCCGGGATGTCCTCGCGGAAGCCGGGCGGCGGCGGGTAGAGGCCGCGCCGCTGCAGCAGGTCGGCCCGGTTCATGGCGGCCGCCCGCACCCGCACCAGCACCTCGCCGCGCTGGGGGGCCGGCTGCTCCACCTCCGCCAGCTCCACCACCTCCGGACCGCCCTTGCCGCTGAACCGGACCGCCTTCATGGGATCGCCCTCATGCCTGGCGCGCCGAAGTGGCCGGTGGCCGCTCCGAAGGGCGCCTCGCTGGTGGTGCCGTCCGCGTTCCGCGCCACCGTGGCGCGGCCGGGCTCGACGTGCGCCAGAGGATAGCGGTCCGGCGGCGGGGGCGCGACCCGCTCGTCGTCCGGGGCGGGCAGGCCGGCGCGGGCCAGCGCCGCGGCGTCGAGGCCGGGCAGGGCGTCGGGCGGCGTCACCGCCACCACGAGGGCGTAGCCGTTGAAGGTGCCCGACCACCAGACCTCGAGCAGGCAGGGCGCCACGGCGGCGGCGGCGGCGGCGCGCAGGAACGCCGCGCGGAAGGCCCGGAACGGGGTCGTCTCGTGGCGCGGGTCCGCGCCCGGCGGCGCGAGGTGGCCGTAGGTGGCCCGGAGGTCGTCGAGGTCGAAGGCGAGGAGGCGGGCGGTCACGGGGCCAGCATGGCGCGGCGCCGGGAGGAGGTCACGGTCCGGGCCGGGGGCCGGGGGCTACGCCTGCTTGATGGACCCGTCCACCCCGACGACCACGTCGCGGATGGCCACCGCCGCACCGCTCCGCGCCACGCCCTCGCGCGCGGCCCAGGCGAGCCCGCCGCAGCAGGGCACCTCCATGCGCACCACGGTGATTGAGGCCGGCTGGCTGCGGGCGCACAGCTCCGTCAGCTTGGCGGCGTAGGCCTGGTTGTCGTCGAGCTTGGGGCAGCCGACCACCAGCTTCCGGCCGGCCAGGAAGTCGGCGTGGAAGGCGGCGTAGGCGAACGGCACGCAGTCGGCGGCCACCAGCAGGTCGGCCCCCTTCAGCCACGGCGCGTGGGGGGGCACCAGCGTGAGCTGCACCGGCCAGTGGGAGAGCGTCGACCCGCCCTGGCGCGGCGCGGCCGGGAGGGCCGGGCCGGGGCCGTCCTTCACCACCGACAGGCCCGGGCGCCTCAGCTCGCGCGGCGCCGAGCCGGGGCAGCCGGCGCCGTGGGGGTGGGCCGCCG
>JAJYAW010000385.1 GCA_021779335.1 Myxococcales bacterium
CCGGCGTGGCGGGGGCGGCCGTCGCCGCGAGCCGGCCGGGGCGGCGGGCCTCAGCGCCTTCCCCACAGCAGCAGCCGCCGGAAGGTGTACAGGAACGGCCGCTCGTCGGGCAGCGCCGCGGCGAGCCGCGCCCGGTAGCGCGCCAGGAACTCCGGCCAGCGCGCCGGCGGCAGGCGCCGCTCGTACTCGGTCAGCGTGGTGCCGCGCACCCACTCCACCACCTCGTCGCGCGAGGCGAGCGCGTGGCCGTAGACCTCGAGCCGGACCCGGCGCGCCGTGAAGCCGAGCGCGAAGAGGAGCGCGGCGTAGCGCTCCGGGGCGAGCACCGGGCTCTCCCGCGCCGCGCCGCCGAGGAGCTCCCGGAAGGGCGCCTCCGCCGCCACCGCCCGCGCCAGCGCGTGGCTCGGGTGCCGGTCGTTGCAGGGCACCTGGACGGCGAGCTGGCCGCCCGGGGCCAGCAGCGCCGCCAGGCGCGGCAGGAGCGCCTCGTGGTCCTCCACCCAGTGCAGCGCCGCGTTGGAGAAGACCAGGTCCCACGGCCCCTCGGCGAAGCCCGCGGCGTCGCCGCGCACGAAGCGCAGGCCGGCGCCGGCGTGGCGCGCCGCCTTCTCCAGCATGGCCGGCGACGAGTCCACCCCCACCGTCTCCCCCGCCCCGAGCCGGGCGTGGAGCTCGGCCGTCAGCTCGCCGGCGCCGCAGCCGAGGTCCAGCACGCGCCCGCCGACCCGCAGCGGCGCCAGCAGCGCCGTGAGGTCGTCGAACGGGAGGCGCCGCTCGGCGGCGAAGCGGGCGTACCGCTCCGGGTTCCACGGGTCGTCGGTGGTCATGCGAGCGATTCTAGCGGGAGGCGGGGCCCGCGGCCGGGCGGGAATGCCGGGGCGTCGCCGCGGATTGACCTGCCGCGCGTCTCGCGGCAATCTGCCCCCGCCTTCAACAACCCCCCGGAGCCCCATGCGCATCCGCCACGCCATCCTCGGCGCGCTCGCCGCCGCCGTCCTCGCCTGCCAGTCTCCCCGCCCCACCCCCGCCGCGGGCCCGGAGGCCGCCGCCGCCGGCAAGAACACCCCGGTGGCCCGCATCGGCGAGGTGGTCGTCACCGCCGACGAGCTCGACAGGTCGATCCGGAACGAGCTCAACGAGATCGAGCAGAAGACCTACGACCTGCGCAAGCAGGCGCTGGACAACCTCATCAACCAGCGGCTCGTCGAGCAGAAGGCCAAGGCGGCCGGCAAGGACGTGCAGGACTTCCTGCGCGCCGAGCTGGCCACCAAGGTGCCGGAGCCCAAGGAGGAGGAGGCGCGCGCCCTCTACGAGCGGGCCAAGGCGGCCAAGCAGGTGGAGGAGCCCTTCGACAAGGTGAAGGCCCAGATCGTCCAGTTCCTCAAGCAGCAGAAGGGCCAGGCGGTCCTGCAGCAGTACATCGAGCAGCTCCGCGCCGAGAGCAAGGTGCAGGTCCTGCTGCCCCCCTACCTGCCGCCCAAGGTCGAGGTCTCGGCGGCCGGCCCGTCCAAGGGGCCGCAGGCCGCGCCCATCACCATCGTCGAGTTCTCCGACTTCCAGTGCCCGTACTGCGCCAAGGCCGAGCCGACGGTGAAGGACCTCATGGAGCTGGAGAAGTACAAGGGCAAGATCCGGCTGGTCTACCGGGACTACCCGCTGGAGTTCCACAAGCTCGCCCCCAAGGCCGCCGAGGCCTCCCACTGCGCCGAGGACCAGGGCAAGTACTGGGAGATGCACGGCAAGCTCTTCGCCGCCGCGCCCAAGCTGGAGGTGGCCGACCTCAAGGCCTACGCCCGCGAGCTCGGGCTCGACGGCGGCCGCTTCGACGCCTGCCTCGACTCGGGGGAGAAGGCCAAGGTGGTGGCGGAGAACTTCCAGGCCGGCAAGGACGCCGGCGTCAGCGGCACCCCGGCCTTCTTCATCAACGGGCGGCTCATCTCCGGCGCCCAGCCGCTGGAGGCGTTCAAGTCCATCATCGACGCCGAGCTGGCCGCGCCCGCCGCCAAGTAGGCGGGCTGGCGCCCGGCGGCGGCGCCGTTAGGATCACCGCCGCCGGGAGGCAGCCTATGGGCGCATACGGGCAGGGCGAGGCGTCGGCGTTCGGGGCGCGGCGCCCCACGCGGCAGGTCAAGGTCGGGGCGGTGGCGGTGGGCGGCGGCGCGCCGGTCTCCGTCCAGTCCATGACCACCACCGACACCGCCGACGCCGCGGCCACGCTGGCGCAGATCCGCGCCCTGGCCGAGGCCGGGGCCGACCTGGTGCGGCTGGCCGTGCCCGGCGCCGAGGCGGCCGACGCGCTGCCGGCCATCGTGCGGGCCAGCCCGGTGCCACTGGTGGCCGACATCCACTTCGACTACCGGCTGGCGCTGCGCGCCCTCGACGCCGGCGTCCAGGCCATCCGGCTCAACCCCGGCAACATCGGCTCGCGCGACCGGGTCCGCGAGGTGGTCAAGGCGGCCCGCGAGCGGATGGTCCCCATCCGCATCGGGGTCAACGCCGGCTCGCTCGAGCAGGACATCGTCGATCGGCACGGCTGGCCCACCGCCGAGGGGATGGTGGAGAGCGCCGAGCGCCACATCCGCTTCCTGGAGGACGAGGGCTACCGGGAGATCAAGGTCTCGCTCAAGGCCCACGACGTGGCCATGACGGTGGCCGCCAACCGGCTCTTCTCGAAGCGCTTCGACTACCCGCTCCACCTGGGCGTCACCGAGGCGGGCACGCTCCTGGCCGGCACCGTCAAGAGCGCCGCCGGCCTGGGCATCCTGCTGGCCGACGGCATCGGCGACACCATCCGCATCTCGCTGACCGCCGACCCGGTGGAGGAGGTGCGGGTGGCCCGCCTGCTCCTCAAGTCGCTCGGGCTCAAGTTCGGCGGCGCCACGCTCACCTCCTGCCCCACCTGCGGCCGCTGCTCGGTGGCCATGATCCCCATCGCCGAGCGGGTGGAGCAGCGGCTCTCCACGGTGAAGGGCGAGGTCTCGGTGGCGGTCATGGGCTGCGAGGTGAACGGCCCCGGCGAGGCGGCCGCCGCCGACGTGGGCGTCGCCTACGGCCACGGCGGGGTGGGCCTGCTCTTCAAGGCCGGCAAGATCGTGAGGCGGATGAAGGCCGAGGAGCTGGAGGAGGCGGTGGTGGAGGAGGCCCTGGCCATCGCCGCGGCGCGGGCGCCGGAGGGCGGCGCCGAGTAGGGTCGGCCCGGCCCGCCGCAGGGTGGCAGCCCCGGAGGGGTCGGCCCCGCGCTCCACGGGGGTCCTCGGCGGGGCGCGGCCCGCCCAGGGCGGTGACGCTCCAGCCGGGTGAGCCTCCCTTCCGGGCGCCACCCCGACGCGACGCCGCGAGCCTCGCGCCGCAACGCTACGCTGGCCGGATGGATCCGGCCCTGACGGCCCAGGCCCTCTTCGACTCGCCCTCTCGCAGCTTCGACGTGCGCCTGTGGGACGGCAGGTGGCTGCCGGCCCCCCGCGGCGGGGGGCCGGCGGCGCGCCTGGTGCTGCGCCGGCCCGAGGCCCTCGCGGCGTTCCTCTCCCGCCGCTCGGAGCGGCGGCTCGCGGAGGCCTACCTCGACGAGGCCATCGACCTCGAGGGCGACGTGGCCGGCCTGCTGGAGGCGGCGACCCGGTGGGAAGGGCCTCGCCTCCGGCCCGGGCTGGCCGGGGCGGC
>JAJYAW010000024.1 GCA_021779335.1 Myxococcales bacterium
CGCAGCGCCGGCGGCCAGTCGCGGCCGAGGAGCCGCCTGGCGGCGCGCCGGGCCCCGTCCGACCCGGCGTCGCCGGCCGGGCCGATCTCGCCGCGGGCCACGGCGTCCCGCAGCGCCTCGGTGTCGAGCGACGGCGCACCCAGGCCGGCGGCTCGCTTGGCGGCGGCGCAGGCGTCGTACTGGTGGAGCGCCTCGGCGCGCCGCCCGTCCGAGGCGAGGAGGCGCATGAGCAGCTGGTGGGCCTCCTCGCTGGAGGGATCGGCCGCCAGGAGGCGGCGCAGCAGCGGGATGGCGACGCCGGAGTTCCCGGCCAGGGCCTCCTCGCGGGCCACCGGGTGGGCCGCCTCGGCGAAGAGCGCCCGCAGCCGGCGGCGGACCGGCCAGAGCCAGGGAGACTCCTGGTCGTGCGGGACCAGGTCGCCGCGGTAGAGCGCCACCGCGGCGCGCAGCCGCTCCAGCCCGCCGGCGCGCACGGCCCGCTCCAGGGCCTCCGCGTCCACCCAGGCGTCCGCCGACAGCGCGACGCCCTCGTGGTCCACGTCCACGTCGCGCCCGCCCAGCACCTGGCGCAGGTCGTAGAGGGCGCGGTGGAGGTTGTTGGCGCCGGAGGCCAGGTCCTTGCCGGGCCAGAGCGCGTCGAAGACCGCCTGGCGCGGCAGGCGGTGGCCCGGCGAGAGGGCCAGCAGCGTGAGCAGGTCGGCGGGCCGGCGGCGGCGCCAGGCCGAGGCCGGCACCGGCGCTCCGCCCCGGGCCACCTCGAAACGTCCCAGCAGGTGAATCTCCAGCCGATCCGCCACGGGCGCGGACGGTAGCAGATTGCCCGGGCGGCGGGGCGCGCCCGGGCTTAGAGTCGCACCGGTCATGCGCTACACGCTCTCCTGCCCCGACCCGCAGACGCACCACCTCCAGGTCGTCCTCGAGCTCGACCGCCCCGGCGGGGACGTCGAGCTCTACTTGCCCGTCTGGACGCCCGGCAGCTACCTGGTGCGCGAGTTCGCGCGCCACCTGGAGGGGCTGTCGGCCCACGACCAGGACGGGCGGCCGCTCCCGCTGGAGCGGCTCGACAAGCACCGCTGGCGGCTCCACGGCGGCGAGGCGGCGCGCGCCGCGGTGCGCTACCGGATCTACGCCAACGACCTCACGGTGCGGACCAGCCACGTGGACGGGACGCACGCCTTCGTCTCGCCGGCCGGCACCTTCCTGGGCGTGCGCGGCCGCGAGGGGGCGCCGCACGAGGTGATCGTGGAGGCGCCGCCCGGGTGGCGGGTGGCGACCGCGCTGGACGGCGGCCCCACCCGGTTCACGGCCCGCGACTATGACGAGCTGCTCGACTCGCCGCTGGAGCTGGGGACGCACCAGCTGGCCGGCTTCGAGGCCATGGGGCGCGCCCACCAGGTGGCCGTGTGGGGGCGGGGCAACCTGGACCTGCCGCGCTTCGTGGCCGACGTGCAGCGCATCGTGGAGGCCCACGGCGCCTTCTGGGGCGGGCTGCCCTACCGGCGCTACCTCTTCATCGTCCACCTCGGCGCCAGGGGGCGGGGCGGCCTGGAGCACGCCGCCTCCACCGTGCTGCTGCTGCCGCGCCTCGGCTTCGGCGAGCGCGACGGCTACGAGGAGGCGCTCGGCCTGGTCTCGCACGAGTTCTTCCACCTGTGGAACGTCAAGCGGCTCCGGCCGGCGGCCCTGACGCCGTACCGCTACGACGGCGAGCAGTACACGCGCCTGCTCTGGTGGTTCGAGGGCGCCACCTGCTACTACGAGCAGCTCGCGCTGGTGCGGGCCGGCCTGCTGGCGCCGGGGCGCTGGCTGGAGGCGCTGGGGCGGCGCTTCACGTCGCTGCTGCGCACGCCCGGCGCCGCCAAGCTCTCGCTGGAGGAGTCGAGCCTGGTGGCCTGGGTGAAGCTCTACCGGCCGGACGAGAACACCGCCAACAGCGCGGTGAGCTACTACCTGAAGGGCGAGCTCGTGGCGCTGGCGCTGGACCTGGCGCTGCGGCGCGCCGGCAGCTCGCTCGACGAGGCGCTGCGGCAGCTCCACGCCCGCCACCAGCGGGGCGGCGTGCCGGAGGACGGCGTGGAGCGGCTGGTGGCGGAGCTGCTGGGTGAGGCGGCGGCTCGCCGGTTCTTCGACAGGTACCTGCGCGGCGTCGAGCCGCTGGACCCCGACCTCGCGCTGGTGGGGCTGCGGCTGCAGCGCCGCACCGCCCGCGGGCAGGACGACAAGGGCGGCCGGCCCGGCCGGGCCGAGGAGGGGCCCTCCGGCTGGCTCGGGGCCGAGCTCGCGAGCGGACCGCGCCTGGCGGTGGCCTCGGTGCGGGAGGGGAGCCCCGCCTGGCTGGCCGGCCTGAGCGCCGACGACGAGCTGGTCGCCGAGGGGGGCTTCCGGCTCGACCGGGCCTCGCTGGCGGACCGGCTGAGGGAGCGGGGGCCCGGCGGGACGCTGCGGCTCACCATCTTCCGCCGCGACGAGCTCGTCGAGGTGGCGGTGCCGCTGGCCGCGCCGCCCGAGGACACCGCCTGGCTCGAGCCGGTGGCCGACCCCACCGAGGCGCAGCGGGCCGCCTTCCGGGCCTGGTGCGGCGCCCCTGGCCCGCGCCTCGAACTTCCGCTAGGACCTCCGCCATGACCATCGATCCCGCCCTCCACGCCGCCCGCCGCGCCCGCGTCTTCGAGGCGCTGGAGGCGCGCGGCGGCGGCGTGATGCTGGTGCCCGCCGCCGACGAGAAGCTGCGCAACGCCGACAACGAGTACGTCTTCCGGCAGGACTCCGACTTCTACTGGCTGACCGGCTTCGACGAGCCGCAGGGCTGCCTGCTCCTGTCGGCGCGGGCCGGCGAGCGCAGGTTCGTCCTCTTCGTGCGGCCGCGCGACAAGGAGAAGGAGATCTGGAACGGGCGGCGGCTCGGCGTGGAGGGGGCCACGGCCGTGCTCCTGGCGGACGAGGCCCACGACGTCTCGGCGCTCCAGGAGAAGCTGGCCGGCTTCCTCGACGGCGCCGCCACGCTCTGGTTCAAGCTGGGCGCCGACGCCGCCTGGGACGAGCGGGTCCTGCGGCTGCTGGTGGAGCTGCGCGCCGGGGTGCGGACCGGCCGGCGGGCGCCGGGGGCGGTGGTGGAGCCCGGGCGGGTCCTGCACGAGCTCCGGCTGGTGAAGGACCAGGCCGAGCTCGGGCTGCTGCGCAAGGCGGTCGATCTCACCGCCGAGGCCCACCTGGCCGCCATGCGCGACGGCTGGGCCGGGCGCCACGAGTACCAGGTGCAGAGCGAGATCGAGTACGCCTTCCGGCGGCGCGGCGGCAGCGGCCCCGGCTACGGCACCATCGTGGCCACCGGCGCCAACTCCACCATCCTGCACTACCGGGCCGGCGACGCCGTGCTGGCCGACGGCGACGTCTGCCTGGTGGACGCCGGCGGCGAGTACGGGCTCTACACCGCCGACGTGACCCGCACCTTCCCGGTGTCCGGCACCTTCACCCGGCCGCAGGCCGAGCTCTACTCGCTCTGCCTGGCGGTGCAGAAGCGGGCCGTCGAGGCGGTCCGGCCGGGGGCCACCATCGACGGGATCCACGACCTGACCGTGCGCGGCCTCACCGAGGGGCTCATCGCCATGGGGCTGCTCTCCGGGACGCCCGAGGAGCGGATCGCCGACAAGGCGTTCCGCCGCTTCTACATGCACCGCACCAGCCACTGGCTCGGCCTGGACGTGCACGACGTGGGCGACTACCAGGTGGAGGGCGCCAGCCGCCCGCTCGTGCCCGGCATGGTGCTCACCATCGAGCCCGGCCTCTACGTGGCGGCCGACGACGAGCAGGCGCCGGCGGCGCTGCGCGGCGTGGGGATCCGGATCGAGGACGACGTCCTGGTGACCGCCGAGGGCCACCAGAACCTGACGCAGGCCATCCCGAAGGAGATCGGCGACATGGAGGCGGTCTGCGTGCGGTGAGCCCCGATCACGACCCTTGACAGCCCGCGGGGGGTCCAGTATTTACGCGGCCTTCCGTTGGTTCGTGCCCTTCCCGGTGGCGCGAGCACACCAGCCGACGGGCGCAGCAACGGGGAGTGGCTCAGCCTGGTAGAGCACTTGGTTCGGGACCAAGGGGTCGCAGGTTCAAATCCTGTCTCCCCGACTTGGAAGGCCGCGATGTCTCACGGGAAACCGGAGCGTCGCGGCCTTCGTCTTTTCCGGACCAGCGCTCGGGTAGACGCCGGGTAGAAGGCGCGCTGCCGGCCGGGCGCGGCGACGGGGCGATCGCCTCGACCGCACCCCGGAGATCGTCCGCCACCAGGTGCCCGTAGGTCTCGGTCGTCAGCCGCACGTCCTTGTGCCGCATGACCCGCTGGGCGTGGTGAACCGGGACGCCGGCGCGGAGCATCAGCGTCGCGGTCGTGTGCCTGAGGTCGTGGAAGCGCATCGGGCGGGGCAGGGCCTTCGGCCAGAGCCGCATGCCGCACGCCGGGCAGCGGCGCTCCTCGGCGTCCTGGTGCCGCTCCACATGCGGCGTCCCGCGCGCCTTGCAGCGGCGGCAGACGTGCTCGTACCCGAGGACCAGTCCGGCCCGCCCCAGCGCATGGCGCAGGACCTTCTGCGGGTCGGCCTCCGGTGAGCGCATGGAGCCATCAGCGGCCGGGAAGACCAGGTCGGAGGTGGAGCGCTCCAGCGCCTCGACGAGGTACGGCAGGAGCGGCTCGGCGATGGGGAGCACGTCTGCGTGCCCGCCCTTCGTCGTCTCGCGAGCGTAGGACCGAGCGACGGTGACGGTGCCCTCGGCGAGGTTCACGTCCGAGCGGCGCAGGCCGAGCTGCTCACCCTTGCGGAGACCGGTGTAGATGGCGGCGGCGAAGACGGTGCGCCACTCGTCGGGCACGTGCGCCAGGAGGAGCGGCACCTCGTCCCGCGTGAGCGTGGCCGGGACCTTCCTCGGGATGCGCCGGCGCTCGACCTCGACGGCCGGATTCGCGCCCCGCCACACGCCGGCCTTGAAGGCGCGGGAGTAGACCGTGTGCAGCGTGGTCCGCAGGCCGTTCAGGGACGAGGGCCCCAGCCCAGCGCGCTCCATCACGCGCAGCTGGCTCTCGATGGCGGCTGGCGTGACGAAGCGCAGGGGCAGGGGGCCGAGCGCGGAGCGGAGGACGTGCTTCCCGAGGCGCTGCGTCTCGATGGCGCGGCTGGCCTCGGGGCAGCGCTCGTCGAGCCACCAGTTGCAGAGCTCGCCGAGCGTCATGGTGGAGTCGGACGGAAGCGGCTCCAGGCCGAACCGGGCCCGCTCGGCCTGGCGCTCCAGGTCGACGGCCAGGCGGCGAGCCTCGGTCTTCGTGGTCGCCTTGGTCGCGACGTTGCGGCGGCGCCCGCTGGCGTCCTTGAAGTTGGCGTACCAGGTGCCGCGCTTCTCGTAGACGCTAGCCATGTTCGGTCCCCGTGAGCCCGCTACTTGAGCTTCATGGTCTCGACGACCTTGCGGACGGTGGGCAGGTCCTCGGCCCTCTCGCGCTTGTCGTTCCCCATCGTGATGACGTACCCGTGCCCCCGTCCCTCGAAGAACAACCAAGCGTCGAGCCTTCCATCCCCTCGCGTACAGGCGGGAATGTACGGGGCGTCCGCGTTCGCTGGGCCAGGCTTCTGGGGTTCTCGCTCGCAGAGCTTGTTGTCGCCCACCGTGGCGACTTCGCCAGCTGAGCCGACCTTGGCATTGAGCCAGGAGTCGGCCCCCTGGAGGTCGGTGGGCAGGTCGGGCGAGATGTCGACGTACTCGCCCTCTGGGCCCTCGAAGCGAACCCCCTGCCAGATGAAGCCGTAGGGCCCCTTGTGCGAACTGTTCGGACCGTAGTCGACTCGGGTCCAAGTGAGCGGCACGGAGATGGAGTACGTCGGGAAGTCGTGCCGCTTGCGCTGGGAGGGTGCGCCGTCGGACGTGCAGGCCGCCTGGGGCACGAGCAAGGCCAGCAGGACGGCGGTCGGGATGCGCATGACACGCATGGTGCACTGCTCCGATCTCGCTCGCAACGTGTCACCTGCAACCCGGCAGCGTGACGACCCGTGCCCCGCCACGCTCGCCACGCACCCAGGCACGCAGCGTGGCCGGGTCGAAGCGCAGGGACGCGCCGACACGTACGTGCGGCATGGTGGAGACGAGCGCCAGGAACCGCGGCAGTCCGATCGCGGCGAGCGCGGTCGCGTCTGGGCGAGAGAACGCTGGCCGCGGCGGCGTCCAGCACGGCGTGCATCGGGCGGCCCAACCCAGACCCTGTGTCTCTGACGAAGGACGGAACTCGCGCACTCCCGCGCTCGTCACGATCGCCCGTCCGCGGCTCGCGGCGATTGTCTCCAGGGAACACCGCAGTGGACGTCCCATCCGGACCTTCGGACGTGGCGGTCGCGGGGCCCGCTCTGCGGCGGCCGGAGCGAGGTCCTCGCCCCGGCCTGAGCGCCCTCACTTCTCCGTCATCGCGAGCACCGCCTCGGGGAGCCGGGCCCCCTGCACGGTGATGCCCTCGAAGGCGCGCTCGATCTCCCGCAGGTCGTCCGGCGTGAGCTCGACCGCGGCGGCGCCGAGGTTCTCCTCGAGCCGGTGGAGCCTGGTGGTGCCCGGGATCGGGACGATCCAGGGCGCCTGCGCCAGGAGCCAGGCCAGCGCGATCTGCGCGACGGTCGCCTCCTTCCGCGTGGCGACGGCGGTGAGCAGGTCCACGACGGCCTGGTTGGCCTTGCGCGCCTCCGGCGTGAAGCGCGGCGAGAGGCGGCGGAAGTCGGTGGCGTCGAAGGACGTCGTCGCGTCGATCTTTCCGGTCAGGAAGCCCGCGCCGAGCGGGCTGAACGGCACGAGGCCGATCCCGAGCTCCCGGCAGGCCGCCAGGACGCCGTTCTGCTCGACGTCGCGCGTCCAGAGGGAGTACTCGCTCTGCACCGCCGCCACCGGCAGGACCGCCTGCGCCCGCCGGATGGTCGTGGCGCTCGCCTCGGAGAGGCCGAAGTGCCTCACCTTCCCCTGCCGGATCAGGTCGCCGACGGCGCCGGCCACCTCCTCGACGGGGACGGCGGGATCGACGCGGTGCTGGTACAGGAGGTCGATGCGGTCGGTGTCCAGCCGCTTCAGCATCGCCTCCACGACCTCGCGGATGTGCTCCGGCCTGCTGTTCAGGCCGGAGCGCGACCCGTCTGCGTTGATCCCGAACCCGAACTTGGTCGCGATGACGACCTGGTCCCGGACGGGCCCGAGCCCCTCTCCGACGAGCCGCTCGTTCGTGAACGGCCCATACGCCTCGGCGGTGTCGAAGAGCGTGACGCCCCGCTCGACCGCCGACCGGATCAGCGACACGGCGGCGCTCCTGTCCATGCCGGGGCCGTAGACGGCCGTCATGCTCATGGTCCCGAGGCCGATCGCCGAGACCTCGAGTCCACTCCGTCCGAGGCTGCGCTTCTTCATGTGGCGTCCTCCCTGCCTTTCGAGTTCATGGAGCGGAAGCTACGCTCTTCGCCCGGGAGGCTGTAGGCGGCGCCGGGTGGATAGGCTCTAAAGCCAGGCTTGATAATGATCCGACAGGCCATCATGCTGACTTCATGAACCGGTCGCTCCTCCCGCAGCTCCACGTCTTTCTCACCGTCGCTCGACGGCGCGGCTTCACCGCCGCGGCGCGGGAGCTCGGCGTCTCGGTGGCGGCCGTCAGCCAGTCGGTGCGCCAGCTCGAGGGCCGGCTCGAGGTGGTCCTCTTCACCCGGACGACGCGCAGCGTGGCGCTGACCGACGCCGGGCGAGGCCTGGCGGAGCGGGCCGGCCCGGGGCTCGGTCAGGCCGTCGAGGCGCTGCGGAACGTCGGGGCGCCTCCCGGCGAGGCCGTGGGCCGGCTCAAGCTGTCGGTGCCGGAGGTCGCCGTGCCCCTGGTCGTCGAGCCGGTCTTGCCGATCTTCCGCGCACGCCATCCGAGGGTGGAGGTGGAGGTGACCGCCGAGAACCGGTTCGTGGACATCGTGGCGGAGGGCTACGACGCGGGCATTCGCCTGCACGAGGCGCTCGACCGCGACATGGTGCAGGTCCGGCTGACCGGGCCCTTCCGCTTCCTGGTGGTGGCGTCGCCCGGCTACCTCGAGAAGCACGGAACACCCGAGAGGCCAGAAGACCTGCTGCGCCACGAGTGCTTCACCTTCCGCCACCCGACGAGCGGGTCGCTGTTCGCCTGGGAGCTGGAGCGCGGGAAGCGAAGCTGGCGGGTCCCCGTGCGCGGAGGCGTCGTGACCAACGACGGCAAGCTGGCCCTGGCCATGGTCGAGAAGGGGTTGGGGCTGGCCTACGCCATCGAGCCGATGGTCAAGGAGTCGCTCCGAACCGGGCGGCTCGTCCGGGTCCTGGAGCCGTACGCGCCGAAGGTGCCGGGGCTCTTCCTCTACTACCCCGGCCGCGCCCAGCGCTCCAGGCCGCTGCAGCTCTTCGTCGAGGTGGCGATGGCGCTGGCCTGCCGGCCCCACGCCACCTCCTGACCGACGTCACCCGGGGCCCGGGCCCCGCGGCCGGGCTCAGGGCGCCCGGGGCGTCAGCTCCACCGAGCAGGCCTTGCTCGCGTCGAAGGCGAGGAACGTCGACCAGCCGGTCGCCGCGCAGTCGCCGATCCAGGCCGCGTCGAAGACGGTCGCCGTGTTGGCGGCCGTCGCGGTGAGCGTGACCCCGTAGCCGCTCTGGTAGGTGGTCGAGCACTGCGAGAAGTGGTTCCCGAGCGTGTCGTCCCCGCACTTGATCTGGCCGTCGTCGGACTGGACGAGCGCCGGCCAGCCGCCGGCCACGGCCACGGTGAGCGCGTAGGTCGCGCCCGAGGCCGGCCCGAAGTACGGGGCGCAGCCGTAGCCGTGATCGACCAGCACCACCACCGGGGAGGTGGTCGACCACGCCGCGCAGTCGCCGCCCCAGCCGCCGAAGACGGCGCCGGCGTTGGGCGTCGCCGTCAGCGTGGCGGAGGTGCCGGCCTTGTAGCTGCCGCTGCAGGACGCCCCGCAGTCGATGCCGTCGGGGCTCGTGACCGTGCCGAAGCGCTCCCAGGTGTAGCCGTCGAACCAGATCGAGTAGTACGGGGTGAAGCGGGTGAGCTGCAGGGCGGCGGTGGCGTAGGCGTCGACCTCGAGGAGCGCCGCCTCCACCGACCCGAGCTGCCGCGCCGCCGCCCAGAGGTCGTCGAACCCCGCGACGAAGGGTGCCGAGAGCAGCTCCGCGTCCACCTCCACGTCGTCGCCCCACGCCGGCGGGCTGACGCCCGGGACCTCGGGCAGGACGAGCGCGTCGCCGGCGCCGGCGTAGACGTGCCAGGCGAGGGCGGGCGAGCGGACGCGCGCCACCGCGAGCCCGACGTCGGCCGCGAGCGCCCCCGTCGCGGAGGCCGTCACCCTGGCGCCGTCATACGACACGGCGCCGGGGAGGAGGTCCTGCATCGTGAACGAGGCCGAGGTGGGGAGGCTCGGTCCCGCCTCGGTGATCCGCCGCCACCTCGCGGTGTCCACGAGCGCCCAGCCGTCGGTGGACCGCGCGCCCGGCTCCGACGCGCTGGCGGTCACCGCGAAGGCGTCGGCGCCGGGGAGCTCGCTGACGCACGACGAGAAGGCGCCGGTCGTGGACGGGGAGACCGTCTCCTCCGTGAAGCGGAAGACGGCGTCCTTGCGCCGCGCCGCGAGGGTGAGGAGCACGGGGACGTCGGCGTCGAAGGGGAGGGTGCTCGGGGCGTCGACGACCGCGAGGTCGACGCGGGCGCCGTCCGCCGGGACCGCCTGGTCGCGCCAGGCCGCGCACTTGACCGGCCCGGCCTCGCCCCCGCCCACGCGCCCGAGCAGCGTGACCGCGCCGTCCGACTGGAGGTCCTGGCGCGTGACGGGCACGGCGCCCGGGGCGTAGGCGCCGCCGGGGAGCTGGACGGCGGCGCCCCACGAGGACGGCGTCACCGCCGCGTCGACGGTGGCGAGGAGGTCCGGCGCGCCGGGGAGCCGGTCGAGCCGGAGCGTCGTCGCGCCGACGGGTACGCCGACGAAGGAGACGACCGTCGTCGGGGCGCCGCTGGCCGCCGGCCGGACGATGGAGTAGGTCGCGCGCGCGGCGCCGCTGTCGCCGAAGTCGGCGACGCCGCCGGCGTCGGTCACCCGGGTCTCGACGAAGGCGCCGGTCGCGGCGTCGCTCCGGTGGACCGCGATCCCCGCCACCGGCTCGAGGCCGCCGGAGAGGCCGCGCCGCACCAGGGTGACGGCGCCCGGCGCCGCGACCGGGCGGACGGTGACGGTCGCCTGCCGCGTGACGGTCACGCCCCCCGCCCCGGTGACCGTGAGGGTGAAGGTGGTGGTGGCGGCGAGGGAGCCGGTCGGGATGGCGACGCCGCTCGACACCGCGCCGATGCCGGGCGCGATCGCGCCCGTGCCGTCGGCGAAGACGGCGACCAGGGAGGCGCCGCCCCCCGCGTCGACGGAGTCCGGGGCGGCCGTGAAGGCCGAGATGGTGGGCGGGGCGGGATCGGCGCCCTTGGCGCCGCCGGAGGAGCAGCCGCTCGCGCCCGCGAGCGCGAGGGTGAGGAGAGACGCCGCAACGCGGCGGAGATGGCGCGCCGAGCGCGCCGGCCGGAACCCTGACATGGATGCCCCCCTTCGAGTCCCGCGATTTCACCATCAAGCGACCGATACGGAGCGTGACAGTCGGGGCGCCACGGACGGGTGAGCCAGGTCCGCGCGGCAGGAGGTCCCCCGCCGCGAGCCGGTGGTCCCCCAGCGCGCGCACGTCCGCTCGAGGCCGAGCGTGGCCGGCGCACGGGGCGGTCGCCTTGACATCATGGTGCTCTGCCGTGAGCATCCCGGCGTGAGCAGCCGGACGACGCTGACCCTGGAAGGCGACGACGCCCGACGCCTCCCTGCCGGCAGCGCGGAGCCAGGCGCCTTGAACCAGCCGCCCCCAGGGGATCCGAGCGCGCCCGGGCCCGACGCGCCGCCGGCGACCGGCGGCGACTCGATCCCCGCCACGCTGGGGCAGCCCAGCGCCGGCCGCTTCTGGCTGGCCGTGCTGCTCACCGGCGCCGGCACCGGCCTGGGCGCGGCGGCGCTGACCCGCCTGCTGGAGGCGACGCAGCACCTCATGTGGCCGGGCCCGGGCGCCAGCCTGCTGGAGGCGGCCGGGCGCGCGAGCGCCGTCCGTCACGTGCTGGTGCTGCTCGGCGCGGGGCTCCTGGTCGGCACGGGGCAGGTCCTCCTGGGACGCCTCACCAGCGCCAACGGCATCGACATCACGGAGGCCATCTGGTTCCACGCCGGGAGGCTGCCGGCGCTGCGGACGCTGGGGAGCGCCCTGCTCTCCGTGTTCGCCGTGGGCATGGGCGTGTCGCTGGGGCGCGAGGGCGCGCCGAAGCAGACGGGGGCGGTGATCGCGAACTTCGTCTCCGACAAGGGGCGCCTCTCCGACGAGCAGCGCCGCCTCCTCGTGGCCTGCGGCGCCGGGGCCGGGATGGGCGCGGCCTATGGGGTCCCGCTGGGAGGCGCGCTCTTCGCGCTGGAGGTGATGCGCGGCGTCCTGGCGCTCCGGTACGTGCTGCCGGCCCTCTTCGCCTCCGCCGTCGCCACGGTGGTCTCCTGGGCCGTGCTCCCCGACGCCCCGACCTACTCCATCCCCGCCTTTCCCAGCTCGGCCTCGGTCGTGGTCTGGGCCCTGCTGGCGGGCCCGATCGCGGGCGTGGTCTCGGTGGGCTACGTCCGGCTCGTCCGCTGGGCCGATCGCAGCAAGCCCCGCGGCTGGCAGCGGCTGCTGGTCCCGGTGCCGGCGCTGGGCCTGCTCGGCGCCGTCTCGATCTGGTTCCCGCAGGTGCTGGGCAACGGCAAGGACGTCTCCGCGCTGGCCTTCGCGGGCCAGGTGGCGCCCGCCCTGCTGCTGGGCCTGCTCGTGCTGAAGCCCGCCGCCATCCTGCTCTGCATGCGCAGCGGGGCGCCCGGCGGCCTGTTCACGCCGTCCTTGACGGTGGGTGCGATGCTGGGCGGCGTCCTGGGCCACGCCTGGTCCTGGGCCTGGCCCGGGGTGCCGCCCGGGCTGTTCGCCCTGCTCGGGGCCGGAGCCGTCCTGGCGGCGACGACCCAGGGCCCGATCTCCGCCGTGGTCCTCCTCATGGAGCTGACCGGCCGCGACCGGTCCTTCATCCTGCCCCTCCTGGTGGCGGTGGGCACGGCCACGCTCGTGGCGCGGACCATCGAGCCTCGCTCCATCTACGACGCCCGCCTCTCCGACGAGGAGGTCGAGGCGCGGCGACGGCTGCGAGACCAGGCCGCGCGGTAGGTCCTGGGCACCGCGGGACCAGGCGAGCCACGCCCTGAGCCGCTGCGCTCCGGCGCATCACCGGCCGCGCCCGCCCCCCCCCCCCCCCCCCCCCCCACACCCCCCCCCCCCCCCAAGTGCCCCATCCGCCCCGTGGCGACAGGCCGTAGGTTCCCTGCCGGACCGCCGGCGGTCCGCGAGGGGGACGCATGAGCGAGCACACGGGGCGGCGGATGGTGACGCGGTGGCTGGCGGGGGCGCGCCGCGGGCTCACAGGCTCGCTGGCGCTCGCCCTGGCGCTGGCGGCGACCCCGGCGCAGGCCGTGCCCCGCGCCGGCGTGGACTGCGGCTGCAGCGCCACCGGGAGTTACCTGCTCCCGGCGCCCCCCGTCGAGCGGGTGCGGGCCAACGAGGCGACCGGCCTCTCCCCCGGCGGCACCTTCCGCGTCTTCGCGGTGGCCGGCGTGGGCGTCTCGGCCGACGTGACCGTCACGGTCGCGGCGACCGGCCAGGTCATCCTCACCGCCAGCGCCGACGACTGGGGCTTCGGCGTGCGCGACGACCAGTTCGTGGTCCTGCCGACGCCTGGCAGCCTCGGCCCACCGGTCATCGACCTGTACCACCTCACCGCGACCGGCGCGGCGCTGGTGAGGCGCTTCGACCTCTCGGCGGGGCGTGGCGTCGTCAGCTTCAGCCCGCAAGGGAACCACGCGCTGCTGTTCCAGCTGTCGCCGCTCGGCCAGAACGCCACCGTCACCGTGCTCGATCCGGTGACCGGCGCCCAGCGCTTCCGCGGCGACCTCACCTACGCGCAGCCCATGGCCACCCCCGACCCCGGGACCATGGAGACCATCCGGCTCGGCTTCAGCCCGGACGCCGGCGAGGCCTCCTTCGCCTACTGGTACCTCTCCGGCCCGAGCCAGGTGACCACCGCCTTCGCCGACCTCCAGGCCGCCGCGCCGCCGGCCACCCGGGTGGGGAGCGCCTTCGTGCTCGGCTACAGCCCGTGCGGTGACACCCTCGGCTTCGTGGAGACCATCCCCGACCCGCTCCAGGCTGGACAGAACCTCGACCAGACCTCGCTCTACTCCAGCGCCAGCGGGCTCTCGCTCACCACCCTCAGCACCTTCCCGGTCTCCTACGAGGTGGCGCTGGTCGCCACCGCCACCCAGCACATCGCCCAGGCCGCCCCCGGGACGCAGCCGCCCTTCGCGGCGCTCGCCGCCAACACGGCCGGCGCCGCCTGCCCGCCGCCAGGTCCGACCGTCACACCGTCCTTCACGCTGCCGAGGAGCGCCTGGACGCAGCTGCCGGCGCTCTTCACCGACACCACGGTCGTGCCGGCCGGCGCGGCGGTCCTCTCGAGGATGTGGAACTTCGGCGACGGCGCCTTGGGCGAGGGGCCCATCGGCCTCCACACCTACGCGGCGGCCGGCTCCTACGTGGTGACGCTCACAGTGGTGGACCAGGCCGGCCGGCGCACCAGCGTCTCGCACGGCCTCGCGGTGGCGTTCAACCAGCCCCCCGTCGCCGACTTCACCGTCAGCCCGGCCGCGCCGGTCCGGCGCGATGAGGTCACCCTCACCGACACCTCCACCGACGACGACGGCGTGGTCAGCCGGAGCTGGACCGTCGACGGCCAGGGCTTCTCCGACCCGACCGTCACGGTCCGCGCCTGCGGCCCCACCCTCTCGGTGGACCTGACCGTCACCGACGGGGCCGGCCAGTCGGCCACCCGCAGCGCCGTCATCCCGCTCGCCGACCCGGTGCCGCCGGACATCCTGGTGCCGGCCGGCGGCGACCTCGCCGCCGCGGCCGCCACGGCCTGCCCCGGCGACCGGCTCCAGCTCGAGGCCGGCACCTACCAGGGCGGTGTGCGGCTGGTGGACGTCAGCCTCCGCGGCGCCGGCGCCGGCGCGAGCTTCGTGGAGGGCTCCGGCGCCTCACCGGACGCGTGGGTGCTCGACCTCTACGCCAGCGGCGGCCAGACCGTCACCGTCTCGGAGGTCACGGTGCGCGGCGGCGGCCTGGCGGAGGCGGGCGGCGCCGTGAACGCGGACGCCGACTTCGCCGGCCTGGTGGCGCTGGAGCGGGTCGAGGTGACGGGGGGCACCGGCCACGGCGGCATCTGGATCTCGTCGGTCAACGGCGAGGTCCGCGTCGCCGACGCCTCGGTCCACCACAACGGCAACACCATCGCCAACTCGGCCGGCGGCGGCATCGGCATGAGCTGCTGCGCGGTCGTCACCGTCGACCACAGCGAGCTGGCCTTCAACAAGGCCGAGGGGGAAGCGGGCCAGGGCGGCGGCGCCGGCCTCCTCGAGGCGGCGGGGATCACCTTCACGCGCAACGACGTCCACGACAACTCGGCCGCCGCCGCCGGCGGCGGGATCTCGCTGGAGGTCAGCCGGCCCGGCGTGAACCGCGTGGCGCTCAACGCCTTCCGTGGCAACACCACCGTCGCGCCGGCCCTGGGCGCGGTGGCGCTCCGCGGCACCTCGGTCTTCGCCGGCAACCTGGTGGCCGGCAACCCGGCCGGCGGCGTGGTGGAGACGGGGCCGGTGAGCCTGCTCACCCTGGTCGACTCGACCGTGGCCGACAACGGCGGCCCCGGGCTCGTCACGCCGCGCGACCCGGGCGGCGCGTCGGCCGCCGTCGTCTGGAACACCATCCTCACCGGCAACGCCCCGGACGTGGACGGGCCGCTGACCGGCGGCGGCGCCAACCTGATCTCGGTGGAGGCCGGCTTCGTCGGGCCCGGCGACTACCACCTGGCGGCGGGCTCCCCGGCGCTCGACGCGGGCGACGCCTCCGCCGTGCCGGCCGAGCTGACGGTGGACCTCGACGGCGGGGCGCGCGTCGTGCCGGCCGTCGCCGGCGGCGCGGCGCGGGTGGACATCGGCGCCGACGAGCGACCGACCGATCCGGCGGGAGGC
>JAJYAW010000386.1 GCA_021779335.1 Myxococcales bacterium
GGCGGACGCTCCCCCACCAGGCGCCGGCCGCCGCGGCCGCGCCGCGCCTCTCCACCATCCGCCACGACGGCCTGCCCGGGGCCGTCTTCCCGCTCGACCGGGAGGAGACCATCTGCGGCCGCAGCGAGGGGGAGATCCGGCTCGCCGACGACCCGGCCGTCTCGCCGCGCCACGCCCGCTTCACCCGCCGCGGCCCGCGCCTGCAGGTGGAGGACCTGGGCACCGTCAACGGCACCTACCTGCGGCTCAAGGGGAGCCACCCGGTCTCGATGGGCGAGGAGGTCCGGCTGGGGCGGCAGCTCCTCCGGCTCGAGCCGCTCCCCCGCCCGGCCCACGCCGACGAGCGCGGCGCGCGCCCGTGGGGCAGTCCGGACGCGGGCGCGCGGCTCCGGCTGGCGCAGCTCCTCGAGGGCGGCGGGGTCGGCGAGATCTTCCCGCTGCGGCCCGGCGAGAACACGGTGGGGCGCGAGCAGGGCGACGTGACCTTCCCGGGAGACCGCTACGTCTCCTCCCGCCACGCCCGCGTCCTGGTGGCCGACGACGGCGTCACCCTGACCGACCTGGGCAGCTCCAACGGCACCTTCGTCAAGGTGGTGGGCGCGGTGGAGCTCGCCCCGGGCGACCAGCTCCTCATCGGCACGCAGCTGCTGCGGGTCGATCCGTAGCGCGCCGGGCGCTACCCGAAGGACTTCTCCTTCTGCTCCTGCTCCTCCTTGCAGCGGATGCAGAGGGTGGTGACCGGGCGCGCCTCCAGCCGCTTCGCCGAGATCTCCTCCTCGCACTTCTCGCAGATGCCGAAGGTCCCGTTCTCGACGCGGGCCAGCGCCTTGTCGATCTTGGCCAGCAGGAACTTCTCGCGGTCGCGCAGGCGGAAGATCATCGACTGGGTGTACTCGCTGGAGGCCTGGTCGATCTCGTCGGGCAGATCGTCGGTGTCGAAGCTGGCCTCCTCGGTCAGCGTCTTCTTGGCCGAGGCGAGCAGCTGCCGCTTCGACTCCTCGAGCATCGCCTTGAACTTCTTGAGATCCTTCTTGTTCAAGCGACTTCCTCCGCCGCCGGCCCCCCATGGGCCGCGATAAAGAGCGGAGAACCTAGACGGCCCACCTTGACGTGTCAAGGCGACGTGGCGGCGCGGCGGTCCGGCCTTTGACTCCCCCCGGGACCGGGCCGATACTCCGCGGATGCCCGACGGCAAGTTCGACCGTGAGTTCCTCAGGGCCGCCCTCGCCCTCACCACCCGCTCCGAGGTGGACCGGCTGCTGCTGGTCTCCGACCAGCCCCTCTCCCCCAACGAGATCCGCGGCCGCCCCATCAAGAAGAAGCTGGTCTACGCCGTCACCAGCGAGGGGCTGGTCCACCAGCTCAAGTCGAAGCGCTACAACGCGGTGACCATCCCGCCCTACGACTACACCCGCATCGAGAAGATCAAGGTGGCCATCGTGGCGGCGCAGTCGGCGGGCCTGCTGCGCGACGGCGACACCGTCCTGGCCTGCTGCGGCCCCGGCGACGACAAGGTCGCCGACACGATGATCAAGGTGACCATCGGCTCGGAGGATCCGGAGGAGAAGATCCGGGTCGACACCCTGGGCCTCCCGCCGGAGTTCAGCTCCCAGGTCATCGAGGGGCTCCTCCACACCGCCATGGAGATCGGCGCCGAGGGGTACGAGGGGCACGCCATCGGCAGCATCATGGTGGTGGGCGAGTCCACCAAGGTGATGGAGAAGAGCCGGCAGCTCATCCTCAACCCGTTCCAGGGGATGAGCGAGGCCGACCGCAACTCCCTCGATCCGCCCATCCGCGAGGCCATCAAGACCTTCGCCGCCCTCGACGGCGCCTTCGTCATCCGCGAGGACGGCGTGGTGCTGGCGGCCGGCCGTTACCTGCTCTCCATGAGCCGCGACGTGAAGCTGCCCATGGGGCTGGGCGCGCGCCACTCGGCGGCCGCCTCCATGACCAGCGAGACCGGGGCGGTGGCCATCACCGTCTCGCAGACCACCGGCACGGTGCGGGTCTTCCGCGAGGGCGAGATCGTCCTCGAGCTGCGCCAGCGCATCCGCCGCGTCTGAGGACCCCGTGACGCCCAGCCTCGGCAAGAACGAGTCCGCCAGGACCGCGCTCCTCCTCATCGCCGGCTCCATCCTGCTGCACGTCGTCTACGCCGGCCTGCTCGGCCTCTCGCCGCAGGAGGCCTACTACTGGTCCTGGTCGCGCCGCCTGGCGCTCTCCTACTTCGACCACCCGCCCCTGGCCGCCTGGACCATCAGGCTCTTCACCGACCTGCTGGGGACCACCGAGCGGACCGTCCGGCTGGCCGCCGCCCTCCACGGCGCGCTCTTCCTCACCTTCCTCTACCTGACCGGCCGCCGCCTCTTCGGCGCGCGGGCCGCGCTGCTCGCGCTCGGCTTCGCCCTGGTCGCCCCCCTCACCTCGCTGGGCCAGGTGATCATCACGCCGGACGGGCCGCTCCTCTCCGGCTGGGCCGCCGCCACCTACTTCACGGTGCGCGCCATCGACGAGGAGCGGGGCCGCTGGCTCCTGCTGGCCGGGCTGGCCGCCGGCTGGTCCGCCCTGGGCAAGTACACCGGCTTCCTGCTGCTGCCGCAGATCTTCCTGGCGCTCCTGCTCGACGCGCGCGGCCGGCGCCTGCTGGCCACCCCCTGGCCCTGGCTGGGCCTGCTGGTGGCGGTGGTCACCTTCTCGCCGGTGCTGGCCTGGAACGCCGAGCGGCGCTGGGTCTCCTTCGTCTTCCAGTCGGAGGGGCGCGCCGCCACCTTCGCCTTCCGGCCGGTGCTGGTGGGGCGCTTCGTCGCGCTGCAGGCGCTGCTGGTCTCGCCGCTCCTCTGGCTGGCGGTGATGGCCTCGCCCTTCCTGGCGGCGCGCCGCTGGCGCGAGCCCTCCTGGCGCGTGGCGGCCCTCTTCTCCCTGCCGCTCATCCTCCTCATGATCGCCGTCTCGCCCTTCCACTGGGTGAAGGGGAACTGGGGCGCGCCGGCCTACCCGACCGCGCTGACCGCCTTCGCGGCGCTGGCGCTGGAGGCCTGGGACCGCGCCTGGGTGCGCGCCTTCACCTGGGCCACCGGCGGGCTGGCGGCGCTGGCCTCCGTGCTCTTCCACCTGGCCCCCTTCCCCTCCCTCCTCCCGGCCTTCACCGACCGGCTGCTGGCGCGCGACGAGAACACCGCCGGCTGGCGCCGGCTGGCCGCCCGCGTTGAGGCCGAGCGACGGGCGCTGGGGGGCGACGCGGTGGTGGTGGGCTGCACCTACAAGCCGGCCGCCGAGCTGCAGTTCTACCTGCCGGGGCGACCCTTCACGCAGTCCTCCGGGATCTTCGGCCAGAACGGCCTCGAGTTCGACGAGTGGCTCGACCCGGCCGCGCTGCGCGGCCGCGACGCCATCCTGGTGGTGGACGGGCGGGAGGCCGACGCCTGCCAGGCCCGCCAGGCGCTCTGCCGGCCGCTCGTGCCGCTCGCCCCGGAGCGGGTGCTGCGGCGCGCCGCCACCGTGACCACCTTCTCGCTCTGGCGCTGCGGCATCCCGGCCGACGCCGCCATCCCGCCGCCGCGCTGGCGCGCGACGCCGCCGCCGCGCTGACCGGCGCTGACCGGCGCTGACCGGCGCTGACCGGCGCG
>JAJYAW010000387.1 GCA_021779335.1 Myxococcales bacterium
CCGATCTCGTGGCGGGCGGGGCGGCGGCGCTCCAGCTGGAGCTCTCGGCGGCGCTGGCCGACCACGAGGCCACGCTCTCGCTCCGCGGCCGCGTGCCCGGGCTGGGGCCCGACCCGCTGGCGCTGAAGGGCTCCGCCCGGCTGGCGCCGGACCGGCGCGAGGCCGAGGTGAGCGAGCTCACCCTGGCCTGGCCGGGGGCGCGGCTGGCGCTGGCGCGGCCGGCCCGCGTCACCTTCTCGCCGCTGGCGGTCGACCGGCTCGAGCTGGCCAGCGGCCCGCGGCGGCTGGTCCTCTCGGGCGGCCTGGGGCCGAGGGAGGCCCTCGACGCCCGGCTGGAGGCGGTCCGCCTCGACCTGGCGCAGCTGCCGCGGGGGCTCCTGCCGGTCGGGGAGGCCCTCGCCGGGGAGCTCTCCTTCGACGCCCGGGCCACCGGGACGACCCGCCGGCCCAGGCTGGCGGTGCACCTCACCCTGACCGGCGGCGCGGCGCGCGGCCTGACCGGCCTGCAGCTCCTCGGCGACGCGGGCTGGGACGGCGAGGCGGGCCGGCTCACCGCCGACCTCGGCCTGCTGCGGGCGGCCGGCGGCACGCTGGAGGTCGCCGCGGACCTGCCGCTGCCGCTGGCGCGCGCCCGGCCCACCGAGCCGCTCTCGCTCTCGATCAAGGCCGCCGACTGGCCGGTGGAGGCGCTGCGCGAGGCGGCCCGGCTGACGGTCCCGGTGACGGGGAGGCTGGGCGCCCAGCTGGTGCTCGGCGGCACCGCCGCCGCGCCCGCGCTGAAGGGCGCGCTGACGCTCGACGACGTGATGGTGGAGGAGCTGGGGCCGCTCTCCGCGGCGGCGGCGCTGGAGACGTCGGACGACCTGGCGCGCCTCACGGCCCGGTCGCGCCTGGCCGACCGGCCGCTGCTCGACCTGACGGCGCAGCTGCCGCTCGACCTGGCCGACCTGCTGCTCCACCCGGAGGCCACGCTGCGGGGGCTGCGCCAGGCGCCGCTCACCGCCGCGCTGGACGCGCCGGGGCTGGACCTGACCCGGCTGGCCGGCAAGGTCGGCCTGCCGGAGGGGCTGGCGGGGACGCTGACCGCCAGCGCCGCGCTGGGCGGGACGCCGGCCAGGCCGCGCGGCCGGGCGTCGCTGGCGGTGGCGGACGGCGCGCTGGCGGGCTACCGGCAGGTGGCGGGGCGGGTCGAGGTGGCGGCCGAGCCGGCCCGGACCACCGCGGCGGTGCGGCTCTCCATCGCCGGCGTCGAGGCGCTCCGGCTGGACGGCGCGCTGGGGGCCGCGGTCGAGCGGCTGGCGGACGCGACGGCGCTGCGGGCCGCGCCGCTGTCGCTGCAGGGCGCGGTGCCGGACCTGCCGCTGGCGCGGGCCGCCGGCGCGGCGCTGCCGCTCACCGGGACGCTCTCGGCCAAGCTCGCGGTGCAGGGGACGCTGGCGCGCCCGGAGGGGCGGCTCGACGTCCGCGGCGGCGGCGTGGAGGTGGCCGGCCGACCGCTCGGGGACCTCGCCGCGGTGGTGCGGTACCAGGCGCCCACCGGGACGGCCGAGGTCTCGCTCCGCCCGGCCTCGGGCGGCGTCCTCTGGACGGGCGGCACGCTGGAGGCGCCGCTCGGGCTCGACACCACCGCGGCCTCGCTGCGGGCCGCGCCGGCCACGCTCCGGGTCACCAGCAAGGCGCTGGACCTCGGCTTCCTCCCGGCCGCGGCGCCCGGCCTGGTGCGGGCCGCGTCCGGCCGGCTCGACGTGGACCTGGCCGCCAGCGGCCCGCTGGCCGGGCTCCGGCCGCGCGGCACCGTCACGCTGGCCGGCGGCCGGCTGGCCGTGGCCGAGCTGGGCGACTGGTCGGAGCTGGAGCTGCAGGCCTCGCTCGGCGACCGGGCCATCGAGGTGCCGCGCCTGGGGGCCCGGCTCGGCGCGGGCCGGCTCACCGGCCGGCTGGCGCTGCGCCAGCTCGGCACGCCGCAGGCCGCCTTCGACGGCCACCTCGCCTTCCAGAAGTTCCCGGTGGCGCGGGCCGGCATGGTGCTCGCCACGCTCGACCTCCCGCTCGACCTGTCGGGCACGCTGACCGACGACCTCCTCGACGCCACCGTGCGGGTGCCGGGCGGCACCATCCAGCTGCCGCGCAAGACGCCGCGCACGCTCCAGTCGCTGGCGCCGCGCCCGGACATCACGGTGGGCCCGCCGGGGCAGCGGCGCGTCTCCTGGTTCGGCGCGCCCGCCCCGGCCAGCCCGGCGCGCCCCTTCGAGGCGCGCTGCCGGCTGCTCGTGCCGGGGAAGCTCGTGGTCAAGGGCGAGCAGCCCACCATCGACGTGGAGCTGAAGGGCGACGCGACCTTCAGGCTGGCGGGCTCGAGCCTGACCGCCGACGGCGCCATCGAGGTGGTGCGGGGCAAGGTGGAGCCGGTGGCGGGGCGCGTCTTCCACGTGGAGCGCGGCCGGGTCGTCTTCACCGGCGATGCCCTGTCCGAGGCGCAGCTCGACGCGGTGGCCCGCTACGACAACCCCTCGGCGGTGGTGACCGTGGTCGTCGGCGGCGTGCTCAGGAAGCCCACCATCCAGCTCACCTCGCGCCCGCCCCTCGACGAGCAGTCCATCGCCATGCTCATCGCCACCGGGCGCACCGAGATCAAGCGCAACACCAGCGAGGTGGGGACGCTCGCCTCGCAGGACGAGGGCATGGCCCGGGCCAGCGCGGCCCTGGTGACCGGCTTCCAGACCATGGTGGCCGACAAGCTGCCGGTGGACCAGGTCTCGCTCGACGCCTCGGCCATCCGGGCCGGCAAGTACCTGACCGACCAGCTCTTCGTGGGCTACACCCGGCGCGCCGGCGCCCGGCCGGACAAGGGCGAGAACACCAACGAGGTGAAGGCCGAGTACCAGATCTCGCGGCGCTGGAACTTCGAGCTCCGCTACGGCGACGCGCAGGCGGGCGACGCCAGCCTGATCTGGTCGAAGGATTACTGAGGGGGCCGGCGAAGGGGACGCCGGACGGTCCGGTCCGCGGCGCGGACCCACGGACCGGGGCGGCGCAGGCGCGGCGCCGGGCCGCGGGCGGAAGGTGCTGGAACCCGGAGTGCAGGGTGGTACCATGCGCCCCTCCACCCTCCCTCGAGCCCCACATGAACCGGACCCTGCTCCTCTGCACCGTCCTGCTCGCCGGCTGCGACTCGCTCACCGGCGCGGTCCACGACCGCCAGCCCTGCTCCACCCACGCCGACTGCCCGGCCGGGCTCTACTGCGCCTCCACCGGCTCCGGCGGCGTCTGCTGGGTGGACTCGGCGCCGCCCACCGTGGGGGCCCTGACGGTCACCTGCTCCACCAGCCCCTGCCTGCGCGACGCCACGCTCACCGTGGAGGCGGCGGTGGCCGACGACCAGGCGCTCTCGGGCGCCACGGCCTCGCTCGACCTGGACGGGGGGGTGCGCCAGGTGGTGATGCAGCCCGCCGGCGGCGGCCGGTGGCGCGCCGCCCTCGACCTCTCGGGCTGGCCGCTGGCGGGGCTCGGCGCCACCGTCACGGCCACGGTGACCGCCACCGACGCGGCCCGCCACGCGACGGCGCTGGCGGCGGCGCCCGGGCAGCGGCCGCAGGTGACGCGGGTCCGCCCGGCGCTCAGGCAAGAC
>JAJYAW010000025.1 GCA_021779335.1 Myxococcales bacterium
GGCAGGGCGGCCCCCGCCTCGGCCAGGCGGCGGGCCTCGTCGACCCGGGCCAGCGCCTCGCGGGCCGCGGCGGCGTCGGGCTGGAAGGGGAGGGCGAGGGCGCGGCGGCGGCCGGCCGGGAGGCGGCAGCGGCCGGAGAGGGCCTCGAGGAGCTCGGGCCAGCCGAGCTGGTCGAGGGCGCGATCGAAGGACATGGCGAGGCGTGATTACCGCGCCCGGCGCCGCGGCGCCACCGGCGCCGGCGGGCGACGCGCGGGGCGAGCTCAGCTGCCCAGGTAGGCGGCCTGCACCCGGGGGTCCTCGGCGAGCTCCCGCGACGGCCCCTGAAGCACGAGCCGGCCGTGCTCCAGCACGTAGGCGTAGTGCGCCACGCCCAGGGCCAGCCGGGCGTTCTGCTCCACCAGCAGGATGGTGGCGCCCTCGCGGTGGATCTGCTCGACCATCTCGAAGATCTGGCCCACCAGGATGGGCGAGAGCCCCATCGACGGCTCGTCGAGGAGCAGGACGCGCGGCCGGGCCAGGAGCGCCCGGGCGAAGGCCAGCATCTGCTGCTGGCCGCCGGAGAGCGAGCCGGCCAGCTGGCCGCGCCGCTCGCCCAGGATGGGGAAGCGGCGGCACTGCTCGTCGATGGCCGCGGCCAGGGCCCCGGGCGGCTGGCGCCGCTCGCCGGCCAGCCGCAGGTTCTCCTCCACCGTCATGCGCCCCAGGATGGCGCGCCCCTCCGGCACCAGCGAGAGGCCGGCGGCCACCGCGCGGTGGGCGGGCGCGCCGGTGAGGTCGGCGCCGCCGAGCCGGACCCGCCCCCCGGCCGGCCTCACCAGCCCGGCCAGCGCGGAGAGGATGGAGCTCTTGCCGGCGCCGTTGGGGCCGATGAGCGTGACGATGCTCCCCTCCGGCACGCCCAGCGACACGCCGCGCACGGCCTCGACCTGGCCGTAGGCCACCCGCAGGTTCTCGACCTCGAGGAGGGGGCGCGCGCCGGCCGCCGTCACTTGGCGGTCCCCAGGTAGGCGGTCACCACGGCCGGGTCCCTGGCCACCTCGGCCGGCCGCCCCTCGGCGATGAGCTTGCCGAAGTTGAGCACCGTGATGGCGTCGCACACGCCCATGACGAGCCGCACGTTGTGCTCCACCAGCAGCACCGAGCGCCCGTCGGCCGCCACCTGCCGGATGAGCGCGGCCACCGCCTGCACCTCGACCGGGTTCATGCCGGCGGTGGGCTCGTCGAGGAGCAGGAGCCTGGGCTCGGAGGCGAGCGCCCGGGCGATCTCCACCCGCCGCTGCTCGCCGTAGGAGAGGTTGCGCGCCCGCTCGTGCACCCGCTCGGCCAGGCCGACCCGCTCGAGGAGCGCGGCGGCCCGCTCCCGCGCCTGGCGCTCCTCGGCGCGCGAGGCCGGCAGCCCGAGGAGCCGGGAGGGCAGCGAGGGGTGGCGCAGCCGGTGCTGGCCCACCAGCACGTTGTCGAGGGCGGTCAGGTCCAGGAAGAGCCGGATGTTCTGGAAGGTGCGCGCCACGCCGCTCGAGGCGACGCGGTGGGGCGCCAGCCCCTGGACCTCCCGCCCCTCCACCAGGATGGCGCCGCCGCTCGGCGCCAGCAGGCCGGAGACGAGGTTGATGACGGTGGTCTTCCCGGCGCCGTTGGGGCCGATGAGGCCGCGCACCTCGCCCGGCAGGACCGAGAAGGAGGCCCCGTCGACGGCGCGCACGCCGCCGAAGGCGCGGGCCAGGTCGCGCACCTCGAGGCACGCGCTCACGCGGCCCTCCGCGCCCGGGCGGCGCGCCGCTCGCGCCACCTCGCGCCCAGGCTCACCAGCCCCTGCGGCAGGAAGAGGATGACGGCCAGCAGGATGAGGCCGTTCACGAGCATCCGCAGGGGGCCGGGCTCGATGCCCAGCAGCGGCGCCAGGTCGCGCATCGCCTCCGGGAGGACGGTGAGGAAGGAGGCGCCGAAGAGCGGCCCCCACACCGAGGCGATCCCGCCCACCACGGCGAAGACCAGCATGTCGACCACCCGCGAGAAGCCGAAGCCGTTGGGGGCCACCATGAAGGTGAAGTGGGCCTCCAAGCCGCCGGCCAGCCCGGCCAGCGCGGCGCCCAGCATGAGCATGGCCAGCTTGTAGCTGGCGGTGTCGATGCCCATGGTGCGGGCCGCCGGCTCGTCCTGGCGGATGGCCTCGAGGGCGAAGCCCCACTTGGAGCCGCGCAGCCGCCAGAGCAGCAGGGTGGCCGCCGCGAGCACGATCCAGATCAGCCCCACGCTCGCCTTCTGGGGGATGGCCACCAGCCCCTGGGCGCCGTTGACGTAGTCCCAGTTGACGAGCCCGATGCGCACCACCTCGCCGAAGCCGATGGTGGCGATGGCCAGGAAGATCCCCTTGAGCCGCAGCACCGGCAGCCCGAGCGGGATGGCCACCAGGGCGGGCACGACGGCGGCGGCCGCCAGCGCCAGGGGGAAGGGAGCTCCCGCGTTCATGGTGAGCAGCGCGGCCGCGTAGGCGCCGATGGCGGCGAACCCTGCGTTGCCGAGCGCGAGCTGGCCGCAGGAGAGGGAGGTGTAGATGGAGAGCGCCAGCAGCCCGTTGAGGCCGATGTAGGCCAGGGTGGACTGGTAGGTGGCGTACAGGTCGGCGAGCCCCTCCATCATCGCGGCTCAGGCTTCCCGCAGCGCGGCGGCGCCGAAGAGGCCGCGCGGCCGCAGGACCAGGATGAGGAAGAGGCCGGCGAAGGAGACGGCGTCGCGCCAGGAGGCGCCCAGGTTGGCCACCACGAAGACCTCGGTGAGCCCCAGCGCGAAGCCGGCCACCACCGCGCCGGGCATGGAGCCCATGCCGCCGAGGACGATGACCGCCAGCCCCTTGAGCTCCACGCCGCGCCCCATGTCGGGCTGGATGGCGTTGAAGGCCAGGGCGTAGAGCACGCCGGCCGCCCCGCCCAGCGCCGAGGAGATGAGGAAGCTCCAGGCGATGACCCGGTCCACGTCGACGCCGAGCACCCGGGCCGCGCGGGGGCTCTCGGCCACCGCCCGCACCTCGCGGCCGAGCCGCGTGCGGGTCACCAGCCAGGTGAGCGCGACGAAGAGCGCCACCGCCACCCCGATGATGGTGACCTGGAGGCGCGAGATGACGGCGCCCCCCAGGTGGAACTGCGACTCCGGGATGGTGCCGAAGGGGAAGCGGGAGACGTTGGGCCCCCAGACCAGGTAGGCCACCGCCTCGAAGATGGTGGCCATGGCGAGCGACGAGATGAGCCCGGAGATGTTGGAGTCGGCCCGGGCCCTGAGCGGCCGGAAGGCGACCCGTTCGAGGAGCACGCCGAGGAGGCCGGCCCCCAGCACCGCCAGCGGGAAGGCCGCCAGGATGTGGAGCCCGTGGCCCACCAGGGCGAGCGCCACGAAGGCGGCCAGCATGAAGACCGCGGCGTGGGCCAGGTTGAGGATGTCGAGGACGCCGAAGACCAGGGTGTAGCCGAGCGCGAAGAGGGCGTAGATGGAGCCCAGGAAGATGCCGTTGACCACCTGCTGCATCGCGCTCGGCCCCGGTCCGCTACTGCATGATCTGGAACTTGCCGTCCTTCACCACCTGCACCGCCGGCGCGTGGTCGCCGTCGCGGCTGGGCAGGAAGGAGAACTTGCCGAGCGGCGTGGGGAGGTCCTTCACCTTGAGGAACCCGGCCTTGACGCCCGCGCGGGTGTGCTGGCCGGAGAGGCGCATGGCGTCCGCCACGACCTGCACGCCCACGTAGGCCTGGGTGCAGAACTGGTCGGGCTCGTGGCCGCGCGCCTTCATGAGCGCCACGTAGTCCTGGTTGGCCTTCTCGGTGCTCACCTTGTTCCAGGCGGTGCCGACCAGGACGCCCTCGGCCGCCTTGCCGGCGTTGGCGATGAGCGCCGGGCTGTTGAAGCCGTTGCCGCCCAGGATGGGCCCCGTGTAGCCGAGCTGCCGGGCCTGGGCCACGATGCCCGAGGCGTTCTCGACGAGGGCCGAGACCACCAGGATGTCGGGCTTCTGCCCGAGCAGCGCGGTGAGCTGGGCGCTGTAGTCGCGGTCCGGCTTGGCGAAGGTCTGGGTGCCGACCGTCTTCACGCCCATGGCCTCCAGGGCCGACTTCATGACGCTGTAGCCGGCCTGGGTGAAGGCGTCGTCGTTGCCGTAGAGCACGCCGGCGGTCTTGAAGCCGAGCTTGGCCTGGGCCGCCTTGAGGGCGCCGGGGATGACCTGCCCCTCGGTGAGGGAGACGCGCCAGATCCAGTCGCCGATGTCGGTGATCCCCTTGGGCGCCGTGTTGGAGACGGCCACCACCGGGACGCCGGCCATCTGGGCCAGCGGGTCGGTGGCGGTGGCGGTGTTGGAGAGGGTCGGGCCGATGATGGCCACGACCTTGTCCTTGTTGATGAGCCGCTGGAACACGGCGATGCCCTGCTCCTTGGTGGAGGCGTCGTCCTCGATGACGGCCTCGAGCTTCACGCCCTTGAGCTCGCCGCTCTTGTTGATCTGATCGACGGCCGCCTGGATGCCGGCCTTCTGCTGGGCGCCGTAGGCGGCGGCGGGGCCGGTCATGGAGAGGGCGGCGCCGATCTTGACGACGGTCTGGGCCGGGGCCGGCGAGGCCCAGGCGAGCAGGGCGGCGGCGGCGGCGAGTGGGGCGAGGCGAGACATGGCCATGACGACTCCTCCAGGGTGAGGGTGGCGACGGGTCCTGTGGTTCCTACGACACGGCGCCCGACCCCGCAAGCGGCTGCGCGGGTTGCTTTCGAGTGACCCGGACGGTGCGGGCGCGCGCCGTCCAGGCTCGGGAAGCAGGAAGGAGCCGACCCCGCGAGGGATCGGCTCCTTCGGTGCGACGTCCCCTGCGCCTAGAAGAAGTAGGTGCCGGTGAGCATGACCTGCGAGGCCTTGTCCTTGGTGGTGCCCGTGAAGGCCCCGCCCGTGTAGAGCGCCCGCGTGGTCGTGAAGCCGGAGTACTCGAGCGAGCCGCCGAAGCCGCCGTCGCGGTACATGGCCTGGAGGTTCATGGTGGCGTTCTCGAGCTTCGACTGGCCCAGCGCCTCGGCCTTGGTCTTGCCGACGGCCTGGTCACCGTAGAGGGCCCAGAGCGAGAACTCCTTGGTCAGGTTGTAGCCGGCCTGGACCCAGTAGCCGAAGGCCGAGATGTCCTTGTTGGCCGCCGTGCGGGCCTTGAACTCGATGAAGTTGCCGAGGAGGGGGTCGGTGTTGGTGCCGGTGAAGCCGGCCGCGGCCAGCGTCAGGCCGGAGACGGCCACCTTGCCGCCGAAGGCCACCGCGGTGGTGGAGATGGTCTTGGGGTCGACGTCGGCGACGCCCATGCCGTTGTTGTCCATCGAGCTGTAGTGGCCGGCCACCCAGGCGCTGTAGATCTTGCCGGAGAGGGTGGCGCGGGCCTGGATCGCGGGAGCGCCGGAGGCCTCGCCGTTGTAGACGCCGTTGACGAGGGTGGTCTCGGCGAACTGGCTGCGGCCGAGCTCCCAGGCCAGCTCGAGGCTGGTGTCGTCGGCCACCTTGAGGGTGTGGTAGCCGAAGAAGCCCGGGCGGCGCCAGCCGATGTTGCCGGTGAAGTACCCCTCGGGGAAGGCGATGTGCGACAGCGAGGTGGGCGCCATCGCGAAGGTCAGGTCGTTCTGCTGGCCGATGAGGATCTTGGTGGAGCCCCAGTCGAGCTGGGTGAAGGCGACGCGCAGGCGCGGGTAGATCGACACGTTGCCGAAGTTGCCGGCGCTGTTGCCGCCGAAGAAGTCGATCTCGAAGACGCCGGTGGGGGTGGCGCCGGCGAGGACCTTGGGCCCCTTGACCGAGAAGTTGAAGCGGGACTGGCGGACGTCGAAGGCCAGCGAGCCCTTGTCGGTGGTGGGCTCCGCGCCGGCGGAGAGCGACTGCTGCCCTTCGCCGGGGAAGAACGAGCCGGACTGGAAGGCGCCGGACATCGAGACGAAGCCGTGGAGCGCGAAGGTGTAGTCGGACGGGGCGGCCTGAGCGGAAGCGGCGGCCGGCAGGATGAGAGCGGCGAGGACGGGGAGGAGCTTCTTGAAAGCCTTCATTCGTATGCCTCCGAAGAGGTGCGCGGGAGAGTCCGGGTGGGACCAGCACTGACCAGTCCGGACAGGGTGAGCCAACCTTTACCACAAGACCGACACAATCGACGCAAATCGTACAGCGCGGTGCAGCAAGTTTTGCACTGCTTCGAGCGCAACGGCGCATTTAGTGGTTCATTTTGCTCGCTTCCTGACCCTTATGGGGCCCACGGTCCAGGGACAGGGTCCATCACTGCGCCGTGTACCCGCCGTCGACGATCACCGGCACGCCCGTCACGCAGCGAGCCCGATCGCTGGCCAGGAAGGCGACGTAGCCGGACACGTCCTCCACCGTGAGCAGGCGCCGCATGGGCACGAGCGGGTAGATGACCTCCTCCAGCACGCGCTCGAGCGGGACGCCGCGGGTGCGGGCCAGGTCGGCGAGCTGGTTGCGCACCAGCGGCGTGTCGACGTAGCCGGGGCAGAGGGCGTTGACGGTGATGCCGTGCGGCGCGCCCTCCAGGGCCGCCACCTTGGTGAGCCCCAGGACGCCGTGCTTGGCGGAGTTGTAGCCCGCCTTGCCGGCGAAGCCGACCAGGCCGTTGATGGAGGCCACGTTGACGACCCGGCCCCAGCCCTGCCGCTTCATGAGGGGGAAGGCCCGCTTGATGGCCACGAAGGGGGCCACCAGCATCACCTTGAGCAGGAGCTCGAAGCGCGCGGTGGGGAACTCCTCGAGGGGGGCGACGTGCTGCAGGCCGGCGTTGTTGACGAGCACGTCGAGCCGGCCCCAGCGCGCCGCCGCGGCGTCGATGGCGCCGGTGAGCCCGGCCTCGCTCGTCACGTCGCAGGGGGCGGCCACGACCTCCAGCCCCTGGGCCGCCAGCGCGGCCACCGCCGCGTCGAGCGCCGGGCCGGGGAGGTCGGAGAGCGCCACCCGCGCCCCCTCGCGCCCCAGCTCCAGCGCGACGGCCTGGCCGATCCCGCCGGCCGCGCCGGTCACGAAGGCCACGCGCTCCTCGAGCGATCTCGCCATGGTGCCTGCCTCCACGGGGCCTGGGCCCCGGCTAGAAGGGGAAGTTCCTGGCCAGGTGGAGCGCCTCGCCGACCAGGCCGCGCCGGAAGCCGAGCACGCCCGCCACGAAGACGGCGCCCACGATGACGGTGACCCAGTCGCCGAAGCCGGAGAGGTAGTTGTCCATGGTCACCACCACCAGCGCGCCCACCGAGGGGCCCATGATGGTGCCCATGCCGCCCAGCAGCGTCATGAGCACCACCTCGCCGGACTTGTGCCAGTGCGCGTCGGTGAGGGTGGCGAACTGCATGACCAGGGCCTTCAGGGCGCCGGCCAGGCCGGCCAGCGTGGCCGAGAGGACGAAGGCCACCAGCTTGTAGCGGTCCACGTCGTAGCCCAGCGAGAGCGCGCGCGGCTCGTTCTCGCGGATGGAGCGGAGCACGTGGCCGAAGGGGGAGTGGACGGCGCGGTAGATGACGAAGAAGCCGGCCAGGAAGACCGCGTAGACGAAGTAGTACATGGCCCCCTCGCTCTCCAGCGGGATGAGGCCGAGGAGTGGCCGGCGCGGGATCCCCTGCAGGCCGTCCTCGCCGCCGGTGAAGGGGAGCTGGACCGCCAGGAAGTAGATCATCTGGGCGAAGCCCAGGGTGATCATGGCGAAGTAGATGCCGGAGCGGCGGATGGCCAGGGCGCCGATGAGCCAGCCGAGCAGCGCCGCCACCGCCGTCCCGGCCAGCAGGCCGACCTCGGGCGGCAGGCCCCAGGCCTTGACGACGTAGCCGGTGACGTAGGCGGCGGAGGAGAGGAAGGCGGCGTGGCCGAAGGAGAGCAGGCCGGTGTAGCCCAGCAGCAGGTTGAACGCGCTGGCGAAGAGGGCCAGGCAGAGCACGTTCATGAGGAAGACCGGGTAGACGAGCCGCGGCAGCGCCAGCCCGGCCAGGACCAGGACGCCGAAGAAGATCCGCTTGCGGGCCGGCGTGATGACGCCCAGCCGGTAGAGGGCGCGGCTCTCCTGGAGGCCCGGGGCGCTCACGTCTCCCTCCCGAAGAGGCCGACGGGCCGGAAGAGCAGCACCACCGCCATGACGGCGAAGACCACGGTGGAGGAGGCGGCCGGGTAGAGGTACTTGGTGAGCCCCTCCACCAGGCCGAGCCCCAGCCCGGTGACGATGGAGCCGAAGATCGACCCCATCCCCCCGATGACCACCACCGCGAAGACCACGATGACCAGCGAGGAGCCCATGGACGGGCTCACCTGGTAGATGGGCGCCGCCATGACCCCGGCGAAGCCGGCCAGGGCCACGCCGAAGCCGAAGGTGAGGGTCTTCATGAGGGGGACGTTGACGCCGAAGGCCTGCAGCAGCCGCGGGTTCTCGGTGCCGGCCCGCAGGTAGGCGCCCAGCCGGGTCCGCTCGATGACGAACCAGCTGGCGAAGCAGACCGCCACCGAGACCAGCACCACCCAGGCCCGGTAGCGCGGCAGGAACATGAACCCCAGGTCGGTGCCCCCCTGCAGCGCCTCCGGCACCGGGTAGGAGTTCCCGGAGTTGCCGTAGGCGTGGTGGAAGAGCCCCTCCACGATGAGGGTCAGGCCGAAGGTGAGCAGCAGGCCGTAGAGGTTGTCGAGCTGGTAGAGCCTGCGCAGCATGGTCCGCTCCAGGACCATGCCGAACAGGCCGACCGCCAGGGGCGAGAGGAGGAGCGCCGGCCAGTAGCCGATCCCCAGGTTGGCGAGGCCGAACCACGCCAGGAACGCGCCCGTCATGTAGAGCGCGCCGTGGGCGAAGTTCACCACGTTCACCAGCCCGAAGATGATGGCCAGCCCCAGCGACAGCAGGGCGTAGAACGAGCCGTTGATGAGCCCGACCAGCAGCTGGCCGAAGAGCGCCTGCATGCGTCCTCCCTCGCCCCGGCCCGGGCTACTTCTTCACCAGCGGGCAGGCCTGGGCCTCCACCGAGGGGAAGGCCTGGGCGGGGGGGATGGTCTTGAGGATCTTGTAGTAGTCCCAGGGGTACTTGGACTCGGCCGGGGACTTCACCTGCACCAGGTACATGGCGTGGCGGAAGAGCCCGTCCGGCCCGATGGTGCCCTGGCCGAAGAAGTCGTTGACCGGGGTGGCCTTCATCTTGGCCATGACCGGGTCGGCCGCGTCGGTGCCGGCCGCCTGGATGGCCTGGAGGTAGTGGGTCACGGCCGAGTAGAGGCCGGCCTGGACCATGGTGGGCATGGCCTTCTTCTGGTTGTCCGGCAGCGCCTGGAAGCGCTTGGCCCAGGCGCGCGAGGCGGCGTCGCGGTCCCAGTAGAAGGCGGTGGTCAGGTACATGTTCTTGGCGAGCTCCAGCCCCAGGCTGTGGATGTCGGAGATGAAGACCAGCAGGCCGGCCAGGGTCTGCTTGGGGGTCACGCCGAACTCGCGGGCCTGCTTGATGGTGTTGATGGTGTCGGCGCCGGCGTTGGCCATGCCGACCACCTGCGCGCCCGAGGCCTGCGCCTGCAGCAGGTAGCTGGAGAAGTCGGAGGTGTTCTGCGGGTGGCGCACGAAGCCCAGCACCTTGCCGCCGGCGGCCTCGACCACCTTGGAGGTGTCGGCCTCCAGCGACTTGCCGAAGACGTAGTCGGCGGTGATGAAGAACCAGGTCTTGCCGCCGCTGGCCACCACCTCGCGGCCGGTGCCGTTGGCCAGCGCCCAGTTGTCGTAGGTGTAGTGGACGTTGTAGGCGGTGCACTTGTCGCCGGTGATGGCGGTGGTGCCCGGGCCGGAGAGCAGGGTGATGCGCTTCTTCTCGGCGGCCAGCGGCATGACCGCCAGCGCGGTGCCGGAGTTCACCAGGTCGACCACCGCGTCCACGCCGCCCTCGTCGAACCACTTGCGGGCGATGTTGGAGGCGATGTCGGGCTTGTTCTGGTGGTCCGCGGAGACCACCTCGATGGGCTTGCCCAGCACCTTGCCGCCGAAGTCGGCGACGGCCATCTTGACCGCCAGCACCGAACCCGGGCCCGCCAGGTCGGAGTAGAAGCCGGTCATGTCGGTGAGGACGCCGATGCGCACCGCGCCGTCGGAGACCTTGTCGGCCGCGCGGCCGGCGGAGGGGAGTGAGAGCAGCGCCAGCGCCATCAGGAGGGATGCGGTCTTTCTCATGTGAGGACCTCTCGGCTTGGGGGGACGGCTAGACGCCCAGGTACGCTTGCAGCTTCTGCATGCTGGCCGTGAGCTCGGCCTGCGGGATCATGTCGACGATGCGGCCGTGCTCCATGACGTAGTGGCGATCGGCCAGCCCGGCCGCGAAGCGGAAGTTCTGCTCGACCAGGACGATGGTGAACCCCTTCTCCTTCAGGGTCCTGACCGCCCGGCCCAGCGCCTGCACGATGACCGGCGCCAGCCCCTCGGTGATCTCGTCGAGGAGCAGGAGCCTGGCGCCCACCCGCAGGATGCGGGCCATGGCCAGCATCTGCTGCTCGCCGCCGGAGAGGCGGCTGCCCGGGCTCTTGCGCCGCTCCTGCAGGTTGGGGAACATGGCGTAGAGCTCGTCCACCGAGAGGCCGCCGCTGCCGACCGGCGGCGGCAGCAGCAGGTTCTCCTCGGCGGTGAGGCTGGCGAAGATGCCGCGCTCCTCGGGGCAGTAGCCGAGGCCGAGCTGGACGATCTTGTGGGTCGGCATCCCCACCGTCTCGCGCCCGTCCACCGTGACCGAGCCGGTGCGCTTGCCCGTCAGCCCGAGGATGGCCTTGAGCGTGGTGGTCCGCCCCGAGCCGTTGCGCCCCAGCAGCGTCACCAGCTCGCCCGCGGCCACGCGGAAGTCGACGCCGTGGAGGATGTGGGACTCGCCGTAGAAGGCGTGCAGGTCGGTGACCCGCAGGAGCTCCGGGGCGGCGCTGGCGGGCGGGGTGGTCACTCCGGGGCCCCGATGTAGGCCTCGAGGACCAGCGGGTCGGTGGAGACCGTCGCGTAGGGCCCCTCGGCGAGGATGGCGCCGCGCTGCAGGACCGTGATGGTGTCGCACAGGTCGGCCACCACCGAGAGGTTGTGCTCCACCATGAGCACGGTCCGTTCGGCGGCGACGCGCCGGATGAGCGCCACCACCCGCCCCACGTCCTCGTGCCCCATGCCCTGGGTGGGCTCGTCGAGGAGCAGCAGCTCCGGCTCGAGCGCCAGCGTGGTGGCGAGCTCCAGCGCCCGCTTCCGCCCGTAGGGCAGCTCGGTGGCCACCGCGTCCTTCAGGTCGGCCAGGTCCACCGCCTCGAGCAGCTCCACGGCCCGCGCGTGGAGCACGCGCAGGGACTGGTCGCTCTTCCAGAAGTGGAAGGAGGTGCCCAGCTTGCGCTGCAGCGCCACCCGGACGTTCTCGAGCACGGTGAGGTTGGGGAAGGTGGCGGACACCTGGAAGGAGCGGACCATCCCCTTGCGCGCCACGTCGGCGGGCCGCTCGCCGGTGATGTCCCGCCCCTGGTAGAGGATGGTGCCGGCGCTGGGGCTGATGAACTTGGTGAGCAGGTTGAAGACGGTCGTCTTGCCCGCGCCGTTGGGCCCGATGAGGGCGTGGATGGAGCCGCGCCGCACGCGCAGGTCCACGCCCGCCACGGCCACGAAGCCGCGGAAGTCCTTGCGCAGGCCGCGCGTCTCCAGGATGAGCGGGGAGGGCGCCGGCGCGGCGGCGCCCGGGCCGGCGGCGAGGGCGGCGGCGCTCAGGCGCGCCCCCCGGCCAGCTGCGGGGCCACCAGGAGGCGCGGCTCGGTGGCGGCCTGGACGTCCTCCACGGTGTGGCCCGGCGCCAGCTCCACCAGCCGCAGCCCGCCCGGCGTCACGTCGATGACGGCGCGGTCGGTGATGATCCGGTGCACCACGCGGCGCCCCGTCAGCGGGAGCGCGCAGCGCCGCAGGATCTTGGGCTGCCCCGACTTCGCGACGTGCTCCATGATGACCACGATGCGCCGGGCGCCGTTGACGAGATCCATGGCGCCGCCCATCCCCTTCACCATCTTGCCGGGGATGACCCAGTTGGCGAGATCGCCCTCCTCCGACACCTCCATGCCGCCCAGGATGGCCAGGTCGACGTGGCCGCCGCGGATCATGGCGAACGACTCGGCGCTGGAGAAGGTGGCGGCCCCGGTCGCCATGGTGATGGTCTCCTTGCCGGCGTTGATGAGGTCGGGGTCCAGCTCCTCGTCGGTGGGGTAGGGGCCGATGCCGAGCAGGCCGTTCTCCGACTGGAGCACCACCCGCCGGCCGGGCGGGATGAAGTTGGCCACCAGCGTGGGGATGCCGATGCCCAGGTTCACGTAGGCGCCCTCGGGGATCTCCTCGGCGGCGCGGCGCGCCAGCTCTTCCCTGGTCCTCGGCACGTCAGGGCCTCCCGGCCAGGCGCGTGGTGCGCCGCTCGACCCGCTTCTCGACCTCTGGGCAGTGGACCACGCGGTGGACGTAGATGCCCGGCGTGTGCACCTGGTCGGGGTCGAGAGCGCCCGGCTCCAGCAGCTCCTCCACCTCGGCGACGGTGACGCGCGCGGCGGTCGCCATCATGGGGTTGAAGTTGCGGGCGGTGCGCCGGTAGACGAGGTTGCCGTCCCGGTCGCCCTTCCAGGCCTTGATCAGGGCGAAGTCCGCGGTGAGGGCGCGCTCCAGCAGGTACTCCCGGCCGCCGAAGGCGCGCACCTCCTTGCCGTCGGCCACCGGGGTGCCCACGCCCGCCGGCACGTAGAAGGCGGGGATGCCGGCGCCGCCGGCCCGGATCCGCTCGGCCAGCGTGCCCTGCGGGTTGAGCTCCACCTCGAGCTCGCCGGAGAGGAAGCGCCGCTCGAACTCCTTGTTCTCCCCCACGTAGGAGGCGACCATCTTGCGGATCTGGCCGGTGCGGAGCAGCAGCCCGAGCCCCCAGTCGTCGACGCCGCAGTTGTTGGAGATGACGGTGAGGTCTCTCGCGCCGCCGTCGCGCAGGCCGGCGATGAGGTTCTCCGGGATGCCCACCAGGCCGAAGCCTCCGGCCATGACGGTCGCGCCGTCGCCGATGTCGGCGACCGCCTCAGCGACCGAGTTGAAGACCGCCATCCGTCGACCACCTTCCTCGGCTGCTCCGTCCGCGAGAGGCGGTGCGGGGCGCGCTTCATGGGATTTGCGCGAAGCGCCTGCTGGCTGGCTCTCCAAAGCACCCTGCGTGCCATCGGGGTGCGACGGCCGCCTGAAGGCTCAAGCAGCTGGAATGACGATACAAGTCCGCCCCCTGGTGCAGGAAATGGAAAGGCGGGGCCAACGCCCATTCCAGAAATCAGGAACAGGCGAATTCTATGCGCGCAAACGCGGCAACTCCCGAGCGGGCCAACGGCGCGTCCTTTGGGGTGTTCCTGTCCGGGGTCAGCGACGGTGCGTCAATTCCTGAAATTCGGAATTGGATTCCGGAAGTATGGACGAGGCGGCGCCGTCCCGAGCGAGGCCAAGTTGCCCGATCTTCGCGTAGATGGAGGACTTGCTGATGCCGAGCCTGGACGCGGCGGCGGCCCGGTCGCCCCCCGCCTCGCGGAGCGCGCGGGCGAGGAGCTCCTGCTCGGTCTGCCGGAGGAGCTCCTTCAGGGTCTTCCGGGCGCCCCCGGCGGCCAGGCCGCCCTCGCCCGCCACGAGGGGGTGGGGCAGGTCGGCGCGGGTGATGACGTGGCCGGTCTTCACGTAGAGCGCCTGCTCGAGCACGTTGCGCAGCTCGCGCACGTTGCCGGGCCAGCCGTGGGCCAGCAGCGCCGCCTCGGCCTCGGGCGCCACGCCCTCCACCGGGATGCCGGTCTCGCGCTCCAGCTGCCGCAGGATCCGCTCGACGAGCAGCGGCAGGTCGCCGGGCCGCTCGCGCAGCGGCGGGATGTCGAGCTTCACCACGTTGAGCCGGTAGTAGAGGTCGTGGCGGAAGGCCCCCTGCTCCAGGAGCGGCTCGAGCCGCCGGTTGGTGGCGGCCACGATGCGCACGTCGATCGGCACGGGGCGCTCCGCCCCGATGGGCTCGACCTCCCGCTCCTGCAGCACGCGCAGCAGCTTGGCCTGCATGGTGAGCGGCAGCTCGCTGATCTCGTCGAGGAAGAGCGTGCCCTGGTGGGCCAGCTCGAACTTCCCCTTCTTCCCCTTGGTGCGGGCCCCCGTGAAGGCGCCCTCGCGGTAGCCGAACAGCTCGGACTCGAAGAGCTCGGCGGGGATGGCGGCGCAGTTCACCTTGATGAACGGGCGGAGCGTGCGGCCGCTCTCCACGTGGATGGCGTGGGCGAAGAGCTCCTTGCCGGTGCCGCTCTCGCCCACCAGGAGGACGGTGGTCTCGCTCCTGGCCACCTTGCGGGCCAGGTCCTTGATTCGCTCCAGCTGCTCGCTCCGCCCCACGATGCTGTCGAAGGAGTAGCGGGCCCCCAGCTGGCGGTCCAGTTCGGTCTTGTAGAAGTCGAGCTCCTTCTTCAGCGAGCGGAAGCGGCTCGTCATGGCGAAGAGGTCGTCGATGTCCTGGAAGATGATCTTGCCGACCACCGCCACCAGCTTGCCGCCCTCGGAGATGGGGATGCGGCTGCAGATCATCTCGTGGCCGCGGATGCGCTGCACGTGGGCGATCTCCGCCACCCCGGTGCGCCCGACCACGTGCATCCGGGTGTTCTCCACCACCTCGGTGACGTGCCGTCCGATCATCTCGTCGAGCCGGAGCCCCAGGAAGTCCGCGTAGGCCTGGTTGGCCTTGAGGATCCTGCCGCCGGGATCGGTGATGATGAGCCCCTCGTAGGCGTGGCCGAGCGCCTCCTCGAGCATGTCCCGGTCCTTCTCCGACTCGTGCGCCCGCGCCGCGAGCGCGCCGAGGAGCCGGTGCACCCAGCCGCCGCGTCGGATCCTCATGGTCGGCACCTCCTCACCAAGGTCACCCCGGTCGTAGCAGGGCGCCGCCGCGGACGCCACCGGCCCCGGCGCCGCGGGGCGGAGGCGAGAGATCGCGCGCGCCGGGGTGTATCCTCCGGGCGTGGCCTACCGCCCCCTCGTCCTCCTGCTCCTCGCCGCCTGCGCCTCGGCCCCTCCGGCACCGCCGCCGCCGCCGGCCCCGGTGCGGCTCGCCTCGCCGCCGCCGGT
>JAJYAW010000388.1 GCA_021779335.1 Myxococcales bacterium
GCCGCCACTCGGCGCTCGCCCGCCGGCTGCGGCAGACGTTGATCGCGATGCCGATGACCCAGGTCCGGAACGTGGCCTCGCCGCGGAAGCGCGGGAGGGCGCGGAACACGCGCAGGAACGTGTCCTGCACCGCATCGAAGGCGTCCTCGTCGTGGCCGAGGAGGCGGCGCGCCACCGACCAGACGGCGCGCTCGTGGCGCGCGACCAGCGTCTCGAACGCCGCCTCGTCGCCGGCGCGGGCGCGGTCGACCTCGAGCGCGTCCGGGTCGGCGAACGTGGCGCTCGCCGCGCGGAACGGGAGCCGGACGGTCATGGGCCAAGGATAGGGCAGAGCCGCACGCACACGGGCACCTCGCCACCGGATGAGACCGCCCGGCGCTGGAAAGGTTCCATGCACGGCACCGCCGAGGCGCAGGGGAGCGGAGGAAGTGAAGAGTTGAGAGTGAAAAGTGAAGAGTTGGGAAGGCGGGAAAAGGAAAAGGGGAAAGTGTAGAGGGAAGACTGGCCGGGGCGCCGGGGAGCGGAGACCGTTGCTTACCCTCCGCTCCTCAGCCCCTCGGCCCTCACCTTCCTGCGACCCGCGAACCACGACCCACCGTCTCTGCCGGCCACCGGTCCCCGGCCACCGGCCACGCCTCTTCTATCCCCGCTACTTCGGCTCCGGACCCTGGGTGACGCGGACGAGGTCGTCGGGGCGCACCCACTTGGCGTAGGCGGCCTGGACCTGCGGCGCGGTGAGCGCCAGGTACCGGTGCGCCGCGAGGGTGGGCTCGTCGAGCGGCAGGTCGTGGGTGGAGCGCTCGATCAGCCCGCGGGCGATGCTGCCCACGCTCGACTCGGAGAGCGGGATCTCGCGCAGCACGAGCGCCTTGGCTTTCTGCAGCTCGGCCGGCGTGACCGGCTCCGTGCACATCGACTTGAGGTCGCGCACGACGATCGCCTGGGCCTTGCTCACGTTGGGCGGGTCGCAGCCGTAGCGCACGACGTAGAGGGAGCGCTTCTGCCCGACGTCGAAGTTGGACGACACGTAGTAGACCAGCCCGCCCTTCTCGCGCAGGTCGCGGTAGAAGCGCGTGGCGTAGAAGGCGCCGCCGAGCACGTGGTTGCCGAGCTGGAGGGCGTAGTAGTCGGGGTTGGAGCGCTCGAGGCCCAGGGTCTCGGCGAGGGTCACGCTGTCCTGCACGCGGCTGCTGTCGGGCACCACCGTGGCGGACGGCCGGTTGGCCGGCACCGCCGGCAGCACCGTGTCGGGCTTCGGCCCCTCCGCCTTCCAGCCGCCGAAGTACTTCACGACGGCGGCCTTGGCCTCCTCCGGCGTGACCTTGCCCATCACCACGATGGTCGTGAGGTCGGGCCGGAACACCTTGGCGTAGTACGCCTTCACGTCGGCGAGCGTGAGCCCCGAGACGGTCGCGGGCGTGGCCTCGCGCAGGCTCGGGTCGTCGGCCGGGTAGAGCGCCGCGTCGAGGGCGCGGCCCGATAGGTAGAACGGGCTCTGCAGGAGGCCGGCGACGGAGCGGGCGGTCTGCGCCTGCATGATCTTGAACGCCGGCTCGGGCAGCGCCGGGTGCAGCTCGTTGTCCGCCAGCAGCTCGACAGCCCGGTCGAAGTGGTCCGCCAGCGCCGCCACCGAGAAGCCGGTGCCCGCGGACTCCTGGGCGCCGATGTCGTCGAGCGCCTTCTGGAACGCCAGCCGGTCGAGGCTGGTGGTGCCGAAGGAGAAGAGCTGGTCCAGCACCTGGTCGGCGCCTTCCTGCCCCTTGGGGGTCTCCAGGTCGGGCTGGTTGCGGACCTGGCCGAAGAGGGAGACGGTGTCGCTGATCGACTCCGGCTGGACGATGAGCGTGAGGCCGTTGGGCAGCTTCGTCACCACCGGGTTGACCACCGAGGCCGGCACCGCCAGCCGCGCGAGCGCCTGGTCGGCCCACGGCGGCAGCGTCACCGCCTTGGGGTTCTTCGGGGCGAACGACTCCTTCCCGCCGAAGCCCTTAGACGCGAGCGGCTTCCCCGAAGGCTGCGGGGTGAGGACGGCGACGATCGCGTGGTCCTGGTCGAGGACCTGCTTGGCGACCCGGTCCACCTCGGCGGGCGTCACCTTCTCCATGGCGCTCACGTCGTCGTCCGGGGACCGGCGCCCCTCCACCGCGACCGCTTGCGACCACGCCTGCGCGAGGCCGGAGACCGAGTTCTTCTCGAGCTCGGCGCCGGTGAGCTCCTGCCGCTTGGCCGCCTCGACGAGGTCGGCCGGCAACCCCTTCTGCACCGCGCTCGCGAGGATCCCCTTGACCGCCTTGACGAGGCCGGCCGCGTCGGCGCCCTTGGGGAAGACGGCGATGGCGAAACCGAGCCCCGCCTTCGGCAGGGCGCTGAACTGGAAGCCGGCGTACATCGCCTTCCCCTGCGGGACGAGGCCGTAGAGGTCCCAGCGCTGGCTGGAGAGCACGTCGCTCATCACCTGGGCGGCGGCGTAGTCGGGGCTGTCGGAGCCGGGCAGGCGGAAGCAGACGACGGCGAGACCGTACGGCAGGTCGGTGGTGAGGTTCAACGTCGCCGGCACGACGGGCTCGAGCTCGACGGCGGGACGGGCCGGGACCTTCCTGGCGGGGATGGCGCCGAAGAGCGTCTCGACCTCTTTCAGCGTCGCCTGCGGGTCGACGTTGCCGACGATCACGAGGACGGCGTTGTTGGGGGCGTACCAGGTGTCGTAGAAGCGGCGCAGCATGGCGCCGGTGGTCTTGTCGAACGACGGCCGCGTGCCGAGGGCGTCGTGGGCGTACGGCGTGCCCTTGAACATCGCCTCGAGGAGCTTGGTGTAGAAGACGTACTGCGGGTTGGAGAGGTCCTGGGCCACCTCCTGCTCGATGGCGCCGCGCTCCTCGCCCCAGAGCTCGTCGCTGTCGAGGACGCCGCTCATGCGCAGCGCCTCGATGTGGAGCGCGAGGTCGAGCTCGTCGGCCGGGGCGGTGAAGAAATACTGCGTCACGGTCTGCTGCGTGTCGGCGTCGAAGTCGCCGCCCATGGCGGCCGTGATGTCGGCGAGCTGGTCGGCCGAGAGCCCCGGGCTGCCGCGGAACATCATGTGCTCCTGGGCGTGGGCCATCCCCGGGAAGCCGGCCGGCGCCTCGTTGGAGCCCACCAGGTAGTTGACCTCGGTGGTCACCACCGGGGCGAGCTTGTTCTCGACGATGACGACGCGCAGGCCGTTCTTCAGCGTCGCCTTGAGGACGCCCGCGTCCCCGGGGGCTTGCCCGGCCGCCAGGAGCGGCGCGGTCCAGCCCAGGCCGAGAACGAGGAGCGCCGCCGTTCCCCACAGTCCCACCCGCCCCACCCTCCGCGTAGTGGGCAAGCCACTCATCGCCGGCGCCTTCGCCCGCGTCTCGTCCGTCTTCAAGTCCCAGCTCGTTTCCATTGTCTTGCTCCCTTCACCGCGACCCGCGGCGGTCACTTGCCGCGCCCGGTCTCTTCCAACCACGAACCACAAGCCACAACCCACGTCTTTGCTTTCACGGACCACTGACCACGGACCCCGGGCCACGGTCTCTAATAATCGCTGGTCATGATGAACAGCGGCTTCGTCTCGAAGCGCTCGTAGATCGGGCGCAGCCGGTCGGTGTTGTAGA
>JAJYAW010000389.1 GCA_021779335.1 Myxococcales bacterium
CGCGCCGCGCCCCGCCGCGGGCGCGGCGAGGAGCAGGGCGAGCAGCGCGGGGCCGGCCAGCGTCATGGCCGCGAGCTGCAGGCGACGTCCGAGGCCCAGGCGTACCCGCCGGGGCCGGCGCTGACCGGGCAGACGGTGGTGGCGGCGGCGGGCCATGCGGAGGGGTTCACGGGATCGAACGGGTAGACGTCGCCGGAGTACTGGTCGCTGACGAAGCCATGGTCGCCGCAGAATGCCACGTTCCCGGGCGAGAGGACCGGCACGGCGTGGACCGCGCCGACGGTCGGCGCCGCGCCCGAGAGATCGACCTCCACCAGCCCGCCCGAGGCACAGGCGACCCAGAGGGACTGGCCGTGGATGGCGAGGCCCCCCGGGTTCCCGCAGCCGCTCCCCAGCGAGAGGAAGCTGACCGCGTCGGTGGCGGGGTCGATGACCGCCAGCTTGCCGGGCCCGGCCGCGTCGGTGAAGTAGCCGAAGCTCCCCTTCTTCAGGTTGGCCAGCACGACGTAGACCTTGCCGCCCAGCGTCGCCGACCGGCCCGGGAAGGCGAGCCCGGGCGCGTCCGCGCCGCCGGAGACGTCCACCGTGGCGATGGGCGTGAGGCAGTGGCCGGGCTGGGCGGTCACCCCGCACCCCGCCAGGCCCGTCGCGGAGAGCACGGCCACCTTCTGCCCGAGCGACGGGTCGCCGGAGACGGCGTCGCCGTAGAGCGAGACGTAGGCCTTGTCCCCGGCGGGGCCGGTCGCGATGGCGATGCCGCGGATGTTCTCGGCGGCCGAGGCACCGACCGGGATCTCGTCGGCCACGGCGCCGGTGGACGGATCGACCACCACGACGGTGCCCGCGCCCGCGCTGGCGAGGAGGACGCGGCCGGCGTGGGCGGTGACGTACTCGAAGTCGCTGCCGTGGAGCAGGTACTCGGTGGGCGCCGCGGCCAGGTCGGCCGGGAGGCGGACCAGCGAGCCCGAGATCGAGGCGGCGGCCCAGACGTCGGTCCCCAGGCTCGTGAGGGCGATGGGGCCCACGCCGGCGGCGCGAGGGGCGGCGCCGGTGGCGGGCTCGAGCGGCTCGACGGCGCGCACCTCGTCGACCGAGAAGCAGGCGACCTGGAGCGAGGTGCAGGCGCCCGCCAGGCACGACTCGCCGGTGACGCAGGCCTTCCCGCAGGCCCCGCAGTTGAGCCGATCCGAGGTGAGCGTGGCGCAGGAGCTGCCGCAGGCGGTCGTCCCCGGCTGGCAGTCGAGGACGCAGGCGGGGATCCCCCCGCTGGTCCCGCAGGCGTACCCGGAGTTGCAGGCGTGACCGCAGGCCCCGCAGTTGGCCGCGTCGGTCGTGAGCTGCACGCAGGTCGCCCCGCAGAGCGTCTGGCCGGTGGGGCACCCGCACGCGCCGGCCTTGCACCTGGTGCCACCCTGGCAGGCGTGGCCGCAGCCGCCGCAGTTGGCGCCGTCGGAGGCCACGTCGACGCAGGCGCCGCCGCAGATCGCCTCTCCTACGGGGCAGGTGATGTCCCTGGCGCAGCCGCCGAGGGCGGCGAGCGCGGCCAGGGTCGCGGCGAGGAGGAGCGTGCGGGTCATGGGGGTCCTTGGGGGTTGGGGCTGCCGGCGCGGAGCGTGACCATCACCATCCGCGAGGGGAGGGGGTTGCCGAGGCCATCGGTCAGGGTGCGATCGTCGAGCAGGTTCCTCACCTCGACGTGGAGGCTGACGCCCCGGGCGCTGGAGAGCGTCACGGCGGCGCCGGCGTTCCAGACCAGCGTGGCCGGGAGCGGCTCGAGGTTGCGCCGGTCCTGGTAGCGCCGCCCCACGTACTGCGCCTCGGCGTGCAGCTCGAACGGCCCAGGGGCCGCCGCGGCCCGGGCGTAGAGCCGCTGGCGCGCGCGGTAGGGGATCTGGCGGCCGACCTCGTCGGGCGCGCCCTGCAGGAACTCGGTGGCGAGCAGGGTCCAGGCGCCGGAGAGGGTGGCGCGGGCGGGGCCGAGGAGCGGGGCGGTGGCCACCTCGGCCTCCAGGCCGGAGGCGAGCGCCTGGCCGACGTTGTACGGCTTGAGCCTGCCGAGCTGGGTCGTCTGGTAGATGATCAGGTCCCGGTAGCGCGTCACCTGGGCGCCGAGCGAGGCCAGCCCGAGCGGTCCGTCGAAGACCAGCGAGGTGTCGGCGGCCAGGGCGGACTCCGGCTGGAGGTCCGGGTTGGGCATGACCAGCCCTTGCTGGAAGCGGAGCTCGGCCAGGCTGGGGGCGCGGAAGCTCCGCCCGGCGCTGGCGCGCACCGACCAGTGATCCGTCAGCCGCCAGGCGCCGCCCAGCTTGCCCGAGAGCCCCGAGAAGGGGCCGACGGCGTCGAGCCGGAGCGCCGGCGCCAGCCGCAGCCGGGCGCCGGCCAGGAGCAGCTCCTCACCGACGGCCAGGCCGAAGGCCAAGCGGGTCCAGGTGGGCGCCTGGGCGTCGGTCGCGACCGCCTCGAGATCGCCGGAGAGCTTCGCGGAGAGCCGGCCGAGGTGGTGGGCCCAGCCCAGGTCGACGCCAGCGCCCCCGGCCGCGGCGCGCTGCCGGTAGGGAGCCGGAGCGCCGACGCGCACGTCGAGCCAGTCCAGGCGCGTGCTCAGCCGGCCGGCGCAGGTGAGCCCGCCCGGCTGGCCCCCGGCCCAGCGGGTGGCGGCGAGCAGCCGGCCGTCCCGCTGCCAATCGTCGGGCGTCGGGCTGGCCGCGAAGCCGGGGAGGCCGCGCCGCCCGGCCGACGCCTGGACGAGGGTGTCGAGCCTCCCGCCCCAGGCCGGGATCGAGAGCCGCGCCAGGGCGCCCGCCCTCGACGCGGCCGCGTTCTCCCGGACGCGCGCCACCTGGGCGTCGCCGGGCTGCGCCGGGGTCGGGTCGTAGCGGTACGGGAAGCGGCCGTCGGTGGCCTCGCCGGTGGCCGCCACCAGCAGGGTGCCGCCCAGGGCCGGGGTGGCGGCGTCTCCCGACGCGGAGGCCGTCCCGAAGGCGCCGGCGGAGCCCTCGGCCGACCACCGCCCGGCCGTCGCCCGCCGCGTGACCACGTTGACCACGCCGCCCAGCGCGCCGGCGCCGAAGAGCGCCCCCTCCGGACCGCGCAGCACCTCGATCCGCTCGATCCAGCCGGGGGGGATGGTGGAGAGGTCGACGGCGCCGCCGAAGGCCGAGTTGAGCGGGAGCCCGTCGATCAGCACCAGCACGTCGTCGGCGGTCGACCCGCGGATGGAGACGGTGGCCAGCTGCCCCAGCCCCCCGTACTCGCTCACCGCCACGCCCGGCGCGGTGGCCACCAGGGCCGCCACGTCCTTGGCCTCGCCGGCGAAGCGGGCGGCCTGCACCACGGTGGCGGACGCGGTGGGGTCCCCGGCCGCCTCGGCGCGCGGGAGCCGGACCACCACCTCGTCGAGCTGGACCGGCGGCAGGGTCGGGAGCTCGGCCTCGGCCGGCGTCGGGGTCGCCGCCGCGCGCGGTGCCGGGGTCGTGGCCGGGTTCGCGCTCGGGGCCGGTGTCGCCAGGTCCGGCGCGCCGGACGCACGAGTCGCCTCGCCCTCGGCGCGGACGCCGGGCGCGAACGACAGCAGGAGGGCGCACGCGCCCCATGAGACGGTCCTCGAGCTCAAGCCG
>JAJYAW010000390.1 GCA_021779335.1 Myxococcales bacterium
CCCCGAAGCCGGGTGTTATCAAATTTGATAACACCTCGAATCGAGCGACCGGACGGCTCGGCCCCGCGCCGACCCCCGCTGGGGGCCGGCCGGCGCCGTCAGGGCCGATTCTTCAACAGCCTGCTAGGGACGAACCCCGGAACTCCCGGTCGGGGTCCAGTGCTCACCGTCCGTCCCCCGGACCTAGGGACGAACCCCGGAACTCCCGGTCGGGGTCAGCGAGCCCGGCGCAGCGGCAGGCTCGCCAGGAACAGCGACGCGGCCACGGTGATGATGACCGGCCCCGGAGGCCGCAAGGCTCGAAATGCGATGAGCTCTCCCACCAGCGTCGAGGTCACCGCGACCGCCACCGCGATGGCCAGCATCTGTCCGAGGCTGCGCGCCACGTTCTTCGCCGTGGCGGCCGGAATGATGACCAGGGAACCCATGAGCAGCACGCCCAGGTAGCGCAGCCCGAGCGCGACGGTGAGCGAGAACGAGATGAGGAAGAGCAGCTCCAGCCGCGCCACGGGCACGCCGGTGGTGCGGGCGATGTCCGCCGACACGAGCGAGATGACCAGCCGGTGGCGCTCGACCATGACGAAGATCGCCACGGTCGCCGCGCCGGCGAGCCCCAGCCCCACCTCCCACGGGCCCAGCGTCCCGGGTGACCCCAGCAAGGCGTCGACCAGCTCCTCGCCGGTCGCCAGCAGGGTCCCGATGGCGAGCGCCAGCGAGAAGACCACGCCCACCACCGTCTCCGTCGAGATGCCGGTGCGCCGCTCCAGCCCCCAGACGAGGAGCGTCCCGAGCAGCAGCGCCGCCACCGCGCCGATGACCGGGTGGACGTGGAACGCCAGCGCGACGCCGATCCCGGGGAGGGCGACGTGGGAGAGCGCGTCGGAGGCGAGCGACATCCGGCGCATCACCGCGAAGCAGCCGACCAGCCCCGCGGCGACCGCCATGCCGGCCGACAGCCAGAGCCCGCTGAGCTGGTCAGTCATGGCGGTGCACCCGGAGCGGCGCGCCGTAGAGCGCCTTGATGGCCGCCGGCGTGAGGACCTCCGACGGCGGGCCGAAGCAGGGGCGCTCCCTGGACAGGCAGAGCACGTTGGTGGCGTAGCGGTACACGACGTTGAGCTCGTGGGAGATGAGCAGGAGCGTGAGGCCGCGGACCTCCTGGACCCGGCGGATCATCTCGTAGAGCGCCTCCTGGCCCGGCTCGTCCACCCCTGCGGTCGGCTCGTCGCAGAGGAGGACGCTCGGCTGCCCCAGCAGGGCCATGGCGAGGAGGAGCCGCTGGAACTGTCCGCCCGAGAGCGCGCCGATGGGCCGCCTGGCCGTCTCGGCCGGCAGGCCCACCAGCTCGAGCGCCTCGGCCGAGGCCAGGCCAGCCGTGCGGACGACCGAGGCCTTGGCCGCCAGCAGGTCGTGGCCCGTCACCGGCAGGTCGCGCTCGATGTCGAGCTTCTGCGGGACGTAGCCGATGCGGATCCCCGGCGCCCAGCGCACCACGCCGCGGTGCGGCAGCGCGCCGATGAGCGCCCGGAAGAGGACCGTCTTCCCGGCGCCGTTCGGTCCGATGACGGCCAGCGCGCTGCCGGTCGGCACGCTGAAGCTGAGGTCGCGGAGCACCTCGCCGCCGCCGAAGGCGACCGACAGCCCCTCCACCACGAGCGCGTGGTCCATGGCGGCAGCCTAGGCGCCGCCCCGGGCGGCGACAAGGTGGCGCTTCGAGGGCCACCCGCCGCGGCCCCGACGGGGCGCGCCCCGCCGCCCGTCCTGGCCGGCCCCGGCGGCCGGCGGGCCCCTCGGCGACGCCGACCCGCGTTGATGGGAAGCCGCTTCCCGTTCAGGATGTCGCGCCATGCCCGACCCCGCCGCGCGACGCCTCCTGCGGCCCGGCCTCGCCCTCCTCGTCCCGCTGGGGCTCGCCGTGGCCGCCTCGTGGCGCGTCCTCCCCGCCCCGTTCCAGTTCGACGACCTGGTCTTCGTCACCGAGAACCTGGCGGTGAAGGACCTCGGCGGCCTCCTGGCCGGGCCGTTCTGGCGGGACGTGCTCATCGGCCAGCGGCCGGTCACCATCCTCACCTTCGCCCTCAACTACGCCTACGGCCAGCTCGAGCCGTGGAACTTCCACGTCACCAACCTCCTGCTGCACCTGGTGACCGTGGTGCTGGCGTGGGCCACGGCGCGCACGCTCCTGCGGCTCGGCGGGGCGGCCCACGCCGAGGCCCTGGCGGTGGCCGCGGCCGGGCTCTTCGCCCTCCACCCGCTCCAGAGCGAGGCCGTCAGCTACGTGGCCCAGCGGGCCGAGGTGCTGGCCTCCGCCTGCTACCTGGCCGGCCTGCTCCTGCTCCTCGCGGCGGACCGGCGCGGCCTGGGCTGGCGAGCCGCGCCGCTCTGGCTCGGGGCCGCCGCGGCCTTCCTGGTCGGCTACGGCGCCAAGCCCATCGTGGTGACCCTGCCGGCCGCCTGGCTGCTGGTGGTCACGCTCCTGCCGTCCCCGGCCCAGCGGGCCAGGCTCCTGACCTGGAAGGCCCGCCTGCCGGCGGTGGTCGCGGCCGCCGCCGCCGTGGCGCTGGTGGTCGTCTCCACCGTGGGCGCCCTCAAGGGGGTCGACACGGGCTTCTCCATCCCGGGGCTCCCGCCCTGGCGGTACCTCCTCTCGCAGCTCGGCGTGGTCACGACCTACCTGCGCCTGCTCGCCTGGCCGGCCGGCCAGTGCGTCGACTGGGACCTCGCGCCGGCCACCTCCCTGCTCCAGCCGCCGGTGCTGGCCGCGGGCCTCTTCCTGCTGGCGCTCTCGGGCGGCGCGGTGGCGCTGGCCCTCAGGGCTCGCCGCGCCGAGGGGCCGGGGGGCGCCGCGGCCCGGGTCGCCGGCGTGGGCGTCCTCTGGTTCTTCCTGGTCCTCTCGCCCACCTCGAGCCTGGTGCCGCTCGTCGACCTGCTGGTGGAGCACCGGGTCTACCTGCCCTCGCTCGGCATCTTCCTGGCCGCGGTGGTCGGGGTCGAGCGGCTCCTGGCCTGGCGCGCCCCGGCGGCGGCGCGGTGGGCCGGGCCGGCGCTGGTGGCCGCGGCCTGGGTGGCCTGCGCCGCGGCTCTCCACGCCCGCAACGCCGTGTGGGAGAGCCCGCGGGCGCTCTGGACGGACGCGGTCGAGAGGGTGCCGGCGAACGGGCGGGCCTGGGCCAACCTGGCCGCCGCCCTGGAGACCGACGGGCGCTTCGCCGAGGAGGTGGAGGTGCTGCGGCGCGGGCTGGCGCGCGCCGAGCGGCTCTCGCCCGGCCTGGCTAGCCGCATGGAGGCGCTGCTGGGCGGCGCCCTGACGCACCTGGGGCGGTACGACGAGGCCGAGCGAGCCCTGGCGCGGGCCAGCGCGCTCTTCCCCTTCGACGGCATCCTCATCGAGAACCGCGCCATCAACCTCATCGCGCTGGGGCGCCCGGCCGAGGCCGAGGCGGTGGTGCGAGCGCTCACCGAGGGTCACACACCGCAGCCGGCCGCGCTGGCCATCCTCGGGCGGGCGCGGCTGGCCCAGGGCGACGCCGCCGGGGCGCTCCGGCTCCTCGACCGGTCCATCGCGCTCGACCCCGACCCGGCCTCGCCCCGGCTCCACCGCGCCCGGGCCC
>JAJYAW010000391.1 GCA_021779335.1 Myxococcales bacterium
CTTCGATCCCACCCCCGCGCTGACCCGCCTGCACCGCCAGCTCGTCGCGCGCGCCTGGGCGGCGCTGGAGCCGCACCTCACCGCGCCGGCGCTGCGCCCCCTGGCCGTGCAGGTCCGCTGGCTGCCGGCCGCCGCGCTGGCCTGGGCGCCGCCCGGCGTGCCCTCGCTGGCCGACCGGCTGGCCCGCGGCGACCCCCTCGAGGCCGACGTGCAGCGGCTGGCCGTCTACCGCTTCGTCGACGGCGAGAGCAGCGACGAGCAGGTGGGGCGGGAGCTCCGGCTGCCGGGCGGCCTCCTGGTGGAGCGGGCCGAGGGGCCGTGGTCCCCGGGGCTTCGCCCGGGCGACGTCATCGTGAAGGCCGACGGCGAGCCGGCCACCGGGCGCCAGGTGCTGCAGCGCGTGGCGGCGCTGGCGCGCGACGGCGCGGTGGAGCTCTCGGTGGCGCGCGGCGCGGCCACCGTACCCGTCACCGTGGTGCCGTGAGCCGGCGCGGGCCCGTCACCGCGGCGGCGCCGTGACCACGCCCGGCGGGAAGAGCCGCGCCGCCAGCGCGCCCAGCCCGTCGGCCACCTCGGCCGGGAAGAGCAGCACCGGCAGCACCAGGAGGAGGCCGAGCCCCAGCGCCACCAGCCGCGGGCGGGCCCGCGCCGGCAGCCGCCCCTCCACCACGCCGACGCCGGTGAGCGCCATGACGAGCACGCCGCCCGCCGCGAGCGCGGCCGGCCCCGGGAAGCCCATGAGCACGAGCGCGCCGGAGAGGGCGAGCAGCGCCAGGCCGTTGATGACGTCGCGGCCGTTGGAGGCCCACCAGGCGCGGTGCTCCTCGCGCCGCAGCCGGTCGCCCAGCTCCTCCAGCCGCACCGCGGAGGCCACCGCGGCGAGCAGCGCCAGCGCGGCCACCAGCCGCTCCGTGCCGCTCCTCGGCTCCAGGGCCCACATTGGCCGGATGCTACCCCGCCCGGCGCGCGGACTGAATCCCGGCGGCCGCCGGCCGTCCAGGGATAGACTCCGAGGCCAAGCCCCCCAATGACCCTGCTCCCCGTCGCCGCGCTCATCCTCGCCACCGGCCTCGCCGTTCCGCCGGTCCCCGCCGCGCCGGCCCCCGCCGCGCCCGCCCCCGCCGCGACCACTCCCGGCGTGGCCGCCCCCGCCGCGCCCGACCTGCCGACGCAGCGCCCCGGCGAGTCGATGTCCCTCGACGTCTCCCTCGGCTTCCTCAAGGCGGGCGAGTCGCGCATCTGGGTCGGGCGGCGCGTCGGCCCCCTCCTGCCGGTCTTCCTCCAGTCGCAGTCGGCCGGCCTGGCCAGCATCGTCACGCTGAAGACCCAGCTCGTGAGCAACCTCGACGTCACCACCGGCCTGCCGCGCTCCTCCCGGCTGGAGGGGATCGAGCCGAGCTACCGGCACGTGGACACCGCCAGCTTCGACCGGGCGCGCGACGTCGCCACGGTCCGCGAGGTGGGGCGCTTCGACAACACCTACGAGATCCCGGTGCCGCCCGGCACGCTCGACTTCGTGGCCCTCGTCTTCCGGCTGCGCGCCCTGCCGCTCCCCGACGGCGCCAGCCACGAGTTCCACGTGCTGGCGGGGCGCACCGTCGCCGCGGTGGTGGCCACCGTGGAGGGGCGGGAGCGGGTGAAGACGCCGGCCGGCGAGTTCGACGCGGTCAAGGTGCGGGTCCCCACCGGCCTGACCGGCAAGTTCAGCGAGAAGAGCCCGACCTTCATCTGGTTCAGCGACGACGCGCGGCGCATCGTGGTCCGCATCAGCGCCGACTTCTCCATCGGCCGCGCCACCGCCCTGCTGACGAGCTACACGCCGGGGGCGTGAGCCCGGCGCGCGCGTCCGGCCCGGCGGCGGACCCTACCCCTCCGGCTCGCCGTCGCCAGGCCGCTCCCCCGCCCGCCGCGGCCCGCCGGGCGCGCCGTCGGCCCCGGGCGGCCAGACCGGCGCCGGGACGACCCCGTCCTGGAAGGTCACCTTGCCCACCAGGACGCAGCCCCGCATGCCGGGGCGGCAGTACGCGCCCGCCAACTTCCGGCAGATCCCGTTCACCTCGTGGCGGCAGCTCCAGGAGCTCACCGAGCGTCACGCCTTCTTCTTGAGCCGGCCCTCGTTCTCCTTGATGAAGGCGCGCAGGTCGTCGGCCAGGTCGAGCAGCTTGAGCCACTGCTCCATGTAGAGCGTCACCGGGAAGCGCCCCAGCCCGTAGACCGAGACGCCCCCCTTCTCGCTCACCTTCATCGAGACGCCCTTCGACCCGCGCGACTTGAGCGCCGCGTTCTCGGCCTTGAGCTTCTCCAGCTCCGCCTTCAGCTCGTCCTCGCTCGCCATGTGAGCCTCCCGGGGGCGCAGCATGCCACCGGACCCCGACGGCCGTCGCCCCTGGCCTCGCGGGGAGGGCCCCTCGAGGCCACGCCCCGTTCGAGCCGCCGGCCGCGAGCTCGACCCGAAAAGGTCCCCGCGAGGCGGCGTCGCGTTCATGGTACTGCACTGCGAGTCGTCGCAGGCGGTACCCTGCCTCCGCGGGTGCAGCGACCGCGCCGGTCGCCGGCCCGCAGAAGAGATCCTCGATGCGCTCAGGCCTCCTCCTCCTCGCCTCCCTGGCCGCGCTCGCCGCGGCGTGCGCGCCCCCGCTCGGCCGCTACGTCTGGTCCGACGAGTACCGGGCCTCGCCGCAGGCCACCGGGGCGTACGTGGTGGCCCCCGGCGACCTCATCTCGGTGCGCGTCTACAACCAGGAGGCGATGAGCGCCAAGGTCCGGGTCCGCGCCGACGGCCGCATCTCGCTGCCGTTCCTGGGCGACGTGGAGGCGGCCGGCCTCCAGCCGGTGGAGCTGTCGAAGCGGCTGCAGGTGCGCCTCAAGGAGTTCGTGGTCAGCCCGCTGGTGACGGTCTCGCTCGAGGAGCCGAAGCCGCTCGAGGTCTACGTGGTCGGCGAGGTGGTCCACCCGGGCCGCTACCCGGTGGAGCACTCGGCCTCGGTGCTCCAGGCCCTGGCGGCCGCGGGCGGCCTGACGCCCTTCGCCCGCCAGGACCGGATCTTCGTCATCCGCCGGGAGCCCAGCCCGGCGCGCATCCGCTTCCGGCTCGAGGCGCTGACCCGCAACGAGGGGGCCGCCGCCGCCTTCCGCCTCCTCGGCGGCGACACCGTCGTCGCGGAGTGAGCGCGTGCCCCTGGTCGCGGCCACCTGGGCGCTCGCCGCCGTGCTCGGCGCGACCGGGACCGTGGAGCTCGGGCTGCGCGCCGAGGCGCGCGGGCTCGCCGGCGGCGCGCCCGGGGCCCGCCCCGTCGAGCCGGTGCCCTGGCAGCTGGAGCCGACCCTGGATCTCGCCGGCCTGCTCGAGCCGCGGCTGGCCTACACGGTGGCGCTGGCCCCCACCCTGCTCCTGCTCGCCCCGCCCGAGGGGGGTCGCACCGTCCGCTCGGCGTCCGGCTACTACGTCGGCTCCTCCTCGCTGACCCTCCGCGCCGGCGACCGGACCACCCTCTCCCTGGCCGGCTCCGGCTCGCGCGGGACGCTGGCCATGTCGCCGCTCTCGCAGCTCTCCGGCCTGGCGGCCGCCGCCGGCGCCGGGCCGCCGGGGTCCGCCGGCCTCGACC
>JAJYAW010000392.1 GCA_021779335.1 Myxococcales bacterium
GCGGCGCGCGGGGAGCTCGGAGCCCGCCTCGACGCCGGCTGGGACGGCGACGCGCTGCACAGCGAGACGACCTGGCTGGAGCGGCCCGGCGTGACCACGGTGACCGCGCCGAGCGCGTTCACGACCGCCTCGGCCTGGGCCTCCGGGCGGGTGGCCGCCGGCGGCGGGCTGGTGGAGGCGAGCTACGCCTTCGGCCAGCTCGCCTACCTGGCGAGGGAGGCGCGCGACCTCAGCCTGCAGGCGCACGACGCCGCGCTGGCCTACCGCCGCTCGCCGCGGCCGGGCCTGGCGCTGGAGGCCGGCCTCTCGGGACAGCTCGCCCTGGCCGGCCTGGAGCGCCTGCGCCCCATGCAGCTGGCCGGGGGCGCTCGCCTGGCCGCCCGGCTGGAGACCGGTCCCCACGCCGCGACGCAGGCGGAGGTGGCCTGGACCGGCAAGCGCGGGCAGGGGCGCGAGTTCGGCTTCCTCGGCGGCGACCGGCTCGACGTGGCGCTGGCGGAGGAGGGGCGCTGGGAGGGGCTCACCCTGCGCGCCGGGTACCGCTTCCAGCTCGAGCGCATCGGGGTGGTCAGCGAGGCGCTGTCGCCCATCGAGGTGCTGCGGCTCTGCCCGGCGGGCCCCGGCGGCATGACGACCTGCACCGCCGGCGCCGACGTCCAGCCGCTCTCCTACGCGGGGCAGGGGGGCTTCGGCTCCGCGCAGGTCAAGGTCTGGGGCTGGCTCGAGCTGGGGCTCGAGGGCTCGCTGCAGCGGCGCGACTACCTCCACGACACCTACGCGCTGCTGGTCCGGAGCGACGGCTCCACCGTGGCCACGCGGCTCCGGCGGCGCCACGACTGGCGCTGGGCCACCGGCGCCGCCGCCACCGCCTCCCTGGGGCGTCACGTCTCCCTCTCCCTGCGCCACGCCTGGCAGGGCAGCGCCTACGGCGCCACGATCGAGCCCGCCGGGCTCGGCATGATGGCGGGCGCGCCGCTGCCGGGCGGGGGGAGCTGGCAGAAGCAGGTGGTGCAGCTCGGGCTCGCCGTCGTCTGGTAGGGCGGGCCGAGCGCCGGCGGTGGGTGGCGCGAGGGTGCCGCCTCGACCCGGGGTCGGCGAGACCCCGCTCCTGCGTGGACGACGGGCGGGCGCCCTCTGGGCGCGCGGCTGCAAGGCCCCGTCTCCTCGGTGGAAACGGCGCTCGGACCGATCGGACCGCCCGCTCCGCCCCCCCCCGGCCGTGGCATGCAGGATGCTGCTCCGCCCAGCCGCTCGCACCACCCGCCCAACGACGGAGTCGCCGAGATGTCCAAGCCCAAGATCAGCACCCAGGTCGGCCTCGCCTTCGCCTTCGCGGTGGCCGCCATCCTCGTCGGCGGCGGCATCGCCGCCTGGGCGGTCAGCTCGGTGGCCGGATCCGCGGCCGCGGGCGCCAAGCCGGCCGAGCTGGCGGCCGAGGCCTCGGGCACGCTGCGGCTGGTCGGGGTCTGCATCGGGGTGGTGGCCGTGGCCGTGGCGGCGGCCGGCCTCCGGCTGCTCGCCTCCTTGCGGCAGGGGGTGGCCGGCCTGCGCGCCGAGCTGGAGCGGGTCCGCGACGCCGTGGTGGAGGGGCGGCTCGACGTCCGCGCCGACCCCCGCCGCGTCCTGGGCGACTTCCTCCCGGCCGTGGAGGCGCTCGACCAGCTGACCGACGCGTTCGCCGCCCCCATCCGCACGGCGCTGCAGCACGGGGACCAGTGCTCCCGCGGCGAGATCCAGCTCACCGACGCCGGCCAGCTCCGGGGCGACTTCCGCAGGCTCATCGAGGTGCTCAACGGCAGCGCGTCGGTGGTGCAGCAGGTCGCCCGCGAGACCGACCGGGTGGCCGCGGCGCTCCAGGAGGGCCGGCTCGAGGTGCGGGCCGGGACCGGCCAGCTCGCCGGCGCCTACCGGGGGATGCTGGAGTCGGTGAACCGGGCGGTGGGCGTGCTGGTGGGCCACCTGGACGCCATGCCGACGCCCGTCATGATCGTGGACCCGGAGCTGCGCATCCGCTACCTCAACCGGGCCGGCGTGGGGCTGGTCGGCAAGCCGCTGCGCGAGGTGGTCGGCGCCCGCTGCGCCGATCACTTCAAGACCGGGGACTGCGGCAAGGAGGGCTGCGCCTGCGCCCGGGCCATGCGCGAGGGCCGGGTGGCCGCGAGCGAGACGGTGGCGCGGCCGCAGGCCGGCACCTTCGAGATCGCCTACTCCGGCACGCCGCTGCGCGACGGGGCCGGCACGCTGGTGGGCGCGCTCGAGATCATCGTGGACCAGACGGCGGCCCGGGCCGAGATGCGCCACTCCGCCAAGGTGAGCGACTACCAGGGGCGCGCCACCGCCGTGGTGTCGGCCGCCCTCCAGGAGCTGGCCCGGGGCGAGGCGACGAAGGCGCTGGCGCTGCCCGAGGCGGACGCCGACACCGAGGCGGTGCGCCGGTCCTACGAGGTGGTGGCGCGGTCCATCGCCGCCTGCGAGCAGGCGGTCGCGCGCGTCGTCGAGGACGTGGGGGTGCTCTCGGCCGCCGCGGTGGCGGGCAGGCTCTCCGCCCGCGCGGACGAGTCGCGCCACCAGGGCGGCTTCCTGCGGGTGGTGAGCGGCGTCAACCAGACGGTGGAGGCCATCGTGGCGCCGGTGGTGGAGGCCGACGCGGTGCTCCAGCGGCTGGCCGGCCGGGACCTGCGCGCCCGCGTGGAGGGGAACTACCGCGGCGACCACGCCCGCATCAAGGACTCCACCAACGCCACCGCCGAGGCGCTCCACGAGGCGCTGGCCCAGGTGGCCGGCGCGGCCGAGCAGGTGTCGAGCGCCGCCACGCAGATCGCCTCGTCGTCGCAGGCGGTGGCCAGCGGCGCGTCGCAGCAGGCGGCGGCGCTGCAGCAGACCTCCACCAGCCTGGCGGCGGTGGCCGACGTGACCAAGCGCGCCGCGGGCGACGCGCAGCAGGCCGACGCGCTGGCCCACACGGCCCGCCAGGCGGCCACCGACGGCGCCGCGGTCGTCGAGCAGATGCAGGGCGCCATGGTGAAGATCCGGGTGAGCGCGGAGAGCACCTCGCAGATCATCAAGGACATCAACGAGATCGCCTTCCAGACCAACCTGCTCGCGCTCAACGCCGCCGTCGAGGCGGCGCGGGCCGGCGAGGCCGGACGCGGCTTCGCGGTGGTGGCCGAGGAGGTGCGCAGCCTGGCGCTGCGCTCCAAGGAGGCGGCCGCCAAGACCGAGGCGCTCATCCGCGAGTCGGTCAAGCAGGCCGGCGAGGGCGAGCAGACCGCCCGGCAGGTGGCGGGGAGGCTCGGCGAGATCGTCGACGGCATCGGGAAGGTCTCCTCCATCGTGGCCCAGATCGCGGCGGCGGCGAAGGACCAGACCACCGGCATCGACCAGGTCGACCGGGCGGTGGGCGAGATGGACAAGGTCACGCAGCAGAACGCCGCCTCGGCCGAGGAGTCCTCCTCGGCGGCCAGCGAGCTCTCCGGGCAGGCCGAGGAGCTGGCCGCCATGGTGGGCGCCTTCAGGCTCGACCGCGGGGAGGCGGCGCCGCGCGCCCTCCCGGCCGCGCGCCGGCCGGTGGCATCGCTCCGCGCCGCGGCGGCGCCCCGGCCC
>JAJYAW010000393.1 GCA_021779335.1 Myxococcales bacterium
ACGCTCACCGGCACCGGCTTCCTCGCCGGCGCCGCCGTCACCTTCGGCGCCACCGCCGCCACCGCGGTGCTGGTGGTCTCGGCCACGCAGCTCACCGCGCTCGCCCCGGCCATGGCCGCCGGCGCGGTGGCGGTGACGGTGACCAACCCGGACGGGCAGGCGGCCACGCTGCCGGCCGCCTTCACCTTCGTGGCCGCGCCGCCCCCGGCCCCCACCCTCACCGGCGTGGCGCCCACCTCCGGGACGACCGCCGGCGGCACGCTGGTCACGCTCACCGGCACCGGCTTCCGCGCCGGCGCCGCCGTCACCTTCGGCGCCGCGGCGGCCACCGCGGTGACGCTGGTCTCGGCCACGAAGCTCACCGCCCGCACCCCGCCGCAGGCCGCCGGCGCGGTGGCGGTGACGGTGACCAACTCCGACGCGCAGTCGGCCACGCTGGCCGCGGCCTTCCAGTTCGTCGTGCCGCCGCCGCTGCCGGACTGCGCCACCGCGCCGCTGACCGGGTCGCCCATCTACTACGTGTGCGACTGCCAGGCCGGCGCCGAGGCCGGGTGCGTGGCCGGGGCCGACGGCAACGCCGGCACCAGCATGGCGGCGCCGTGGCGCACCTGGGCCAAGGCGCGGGGGCAGTTCCAGGTCATGGCGGCCGGCGCCACCGTGGCCTTCTGCAAGGGCGGGAGCTGGACCGGGGCGGGGGAGACCGGCGAGTGGGCCAACGCGGTCCAGAACAGGAAGTGCACCGCCGCCAGCCCCTGCACGATGCGCGACTACCAGGCCGCCTGGGGCGGCACCGCCCGGCCCCGGCTCAAGCTCCCCACCGGCGGCGTCATCATGACGCTGGGCTGGTACCAGGACTACACGCCCACCGACCTCGTGCACGGGCTCCGCTTCTGGAACCTGGAGTTCGTGGGCAGCTCCCCCGACGGCCGCAACGCCGCCGAGTACGGCTTCTACTTCGAGGGGGGCGTCAGCGACGCCGACCTGTGCAACCTGGAGATCCACCACGGCATCCAGCAGCCCTTCCGCTTCGTCACCACGAGCTCGCTGGCCCGCTTCACCATCCGCGGCAACGACGTGCACGACAACCTGGGCGACATCGCCCAGGTGGCCGGCGGCTGCAGCGACCTCACCGTGGAGGGGAACCGCTTCGACCGGACCGGCGGCGACAGCAAGTTCGACCACGCCATCTACATCAACGGCGACCCGGGCGAGAGCCAGTGCTTCCACGTGGACGGCGACCCCGCCTTCAGCAACGGCGTGGCCCCCTACACCACCGCGGCGGTGCCGGTCGCCACCGGCTACGGCAAGCTCTGCCCCATGCAGCGCATCACCATCCGCGGCAACACCATCACCAACACGGCGCTGGCCAACCCGCCCAAGTGCATGGGGGCGGCGCTGGTCATGCACGACGCCGTCGACGGGCTGCTGGTGGAGGGCAACACGGTGGCCGAGCCGCTCTACCCGCCGGACCCCGGCTGCTACGGCATCGCCTTCGGGGCGGGCGGCGAGACCATCCGCATCACCGGCCTGGTCATCCGCGACAACCTCGTCTTCGGCATGGGCGGCAACGGCATCGCCGCCAGCGGGGCGCCCGGCGCCGTCATCGAGAACAACGTGGTGGCCGGCGGACGGCTCCTGACCACCTGCATCGCCTACCCGGAGCAGCCCACCAGCGCCTCCAACGGCGACCTCGCCAGCGGCAACGGGCGGGTCGTCAACAACACCTGCTACCTGCCGAGCGGCAGCGCCGGCTCGGCGGCCATCTGGGGCGTCTCGGAGGGGACCGGCCACGTCTACGCCAACAACGCGGTGGTGACGACGAACGACTCGCTCTGCCTGGGGACGCCCGGCAACCCGGGCGGCGACACGCTCAACATCCCGGCGGGCTCGACGCTGGCGGCCAACCTCTGCTCCACCAGCGGGTCCGGGCCGGGCTGGTGGGTGGCCCCGGGGCTCGACTTCTCGACGGCCAGCTTCCACCCCGCCGCCGGCTCGCCGCTGCTCGGGGCCGGCAGCGCCACCTGGGCCCCGGCCACCGACCTCACCGGCGCCGCCCGCGGCAACCCGCCCACCATCGGGGCGTACGAGCGCTAGCGGCCTGCGGGGGCGAGCGGCCTCAGGAGCGCGGCGCGCCGAGCGGCATCCCGAAGTCCGGCCGGTCGGCCGGGGCGCCGCCGGCGAGCACCCAGTCGTAGACCTTCCGCACCTGGGCCGCCCGGGCGTCCCAGGTGTAGAGCGCCGCGACGCGCTCCAGGCCGCGCGCCGCCAGGCCGGCCCGCGCGGCCGGGTCGGCCACCAGCCCCTCCAGCACCACCCGCAGCCGCGCGGTGATCTCGGCGGGCGAGCCGAGCGGGACGCGGAAGCCGGTGGCGGGCGTGACGTGCTCGGCCGGGCCGGCGTAGTCCACCACCACCGGCACCAGGCCGGAGGCCATGGCCTCCAGCACCACGCCGCCGCCGAACTCGCGGATGCTGGGGAAGGCCAGCACCTGCGAGCGGGCCAGCCGCTCGGCCATGGCGGTGTGCGCCACCCAGCCCTCCAGCCGGACCGCGCCGCCGACCCCCAGCGCCGCCACCTTCGCCTCGAGGCGCGCCCGCTCCGGCCCGTCGCCGATGACGTCCAGGGTGGCCTGCCCGCTCCGCAGGAGCCCGGCCGCGGCGTCGAGCACCAGGTCGCACCCCTTGTACGGCACGAGCCGGCCCACGAAGGCGAGCCGGAGCGGCGGCGGGCCGGCCTGGTCGGCCCGGGCCCGGAACCGCGCCGGGTCGACGGCGTTCTCCGGCAGGTAGACGCAGCGGTCGTGGTGCCCCGCGAGCTGGCCCCAGGTGTCGCGCGAGCCCACCAGGATGGCGGCGGCGTCGCGGCGGGTGGCGCGGGCGCCGGGCAGGAGCCGGTGCAGCCCGCGCACCGAGCTGAGCCACTCGCCCTCCTGGCGCTGCACGTGGCCGAAGGCGTCCGGCCAGGGCACCCCGCCGTTGATGGGCCCCCACAGGAAGGGCACCCCCAGCCGCTTCAGGCGGGCCGCGATGATGCTGGGCGTGGTCGGGCTCAAGGGGGTGACCCGGTGGACCAGGTCGAAGGCGCCGGCGCGCAGCGCAGGCTCGAAGCGGCGCCACAGCAGGTGCTCGAAGTACGGGTAGGTGAGGGAGGCGACGGCGGTGGCGGCGGTCCAGCCGGCGCCGGTGATCCGCCGCACCGCCTCGCGCACGGCGTAGACGGGCCGGGCCACGGCCTCGGAGTCGATGCAGGTGAACTCGCGCCCCTCGCGCCAGCCGGTGGCGAGGATGGCCTCGCGGTTGCGCACCTGGGTGACCAGGTGGACGTCGGCCACCCGGGTGAGCGCCTCGGCCAGGCACCAGCCGACCAGCGGCACGCTGACCCACTCCGGGTTGGCGGCCTCGGCGATGACCAGGACCCGGGGGCGGGAGGGCTGGGGGCTCATGCGGCTGGCCGGAAGGTGCCACGCACCGTCCGCCCCGGCAAGCGCGCCGTCACGCCCCGCCCCGCCAGTCGACCACCCGGCCGCCGCGGCGCCGCAGCCGGGCCGCCGCGAACTGCAGCTCGCCGGTCGCCTGCGCCAGCTTGCCGAGCACCGTGA
>JAJYAW010000394.1 GCA_021779335.1 Myxococcales bacterium
TCGGTGAGGTCCATCCCCAGTCTCAGATCACAAACGAGATCGGCCGTCGATCTTCCGACCGACGGCCGACTGATTCTGATCGAAGGTCGCGGGCTTAGCCTCGACCGGTTACGAGATGCGTTCTAGCGGGCCGGCGCGAGCTCCCTCACGATCCGGTCGGCGCCGTAGATCTTCGCCAGGGCCTCCAGGATGGCCGCGCCCTGGACCGCCACGGTGCGGTTGGTGGCCGCGTCGAAGCCGTACTCGCCGCCCAGCGACCGGATGTTGCCGTCGAAGACCAGGCCGACGAGCTCGCCGCGCTGGTTGACGAGCGGCGAGCCCGAGTTGCCGCCGATGATGTCGTTGTCGGTGACCACGTCGAAGGGCGTGGCCAGGTCGAGCCTGGACCTGGCCGCGAGCCAGGAGGCGGGGAGCGCGAAGGGGTCGCGGCCGGTGTGGCGGGCGAAGGCCCCGGCCAGGGTGGTGATGGGGGCCACCGGCACCCCGGCCTCGGTCCAGCCCTTCACCCGGCCGTAGGAGAGGCGCAGCGTGAAGGTGGCGTCGGGGTAGGTGCTGGTGCCGGAGGTGGCGAAGCGGGCCTTGGCGAGCACCTCGGCGTTCTTCTTCTCCACCGCCTCGACCTCGTCCTCGTACTGCTTGCGGGCGGCCCGGCCGGCCGCGTCGACCCGCAGGGCCAGCGCCAGCACCGGGTCGGTCCTGGCCGCCTCGGCCACCGCGGCCTTCCCGCCCTCCCAGAGCCTGCGCCGCACGGCGGGATCCTTCAGGGTGGTCCCCTTCACGAGCCGGGTGGCCAGCTCCTCCGGCGACTCCTGGCCCAGCACCGCCTTGACGTATGGAGAGTCCGGGCCGAGCTTCTCGCGCAGCTTGGTGAGGGAGAAGGTCAGGTTGAAGATCTCGAACTCGTCGTAGATGGGCGCGGGCGAGAAGAGCCCCTGCGTCAGGGCCGGCAGGGCGGCGTCGGCGTACTCGGGGAGCCGCGCCTCGTTGGCCTTGGGGCGCTCGTCGCCGGCGCGCACCAGCGCGCGGCCGATGCGGAAGAGCCGGCCCATGAACGCGCCGCCGTCCTCCCAGGTGTGGGCCAGCCGGAGCTGCTCGCCCCGGGCCACGGCCCCCGCGATGGCGGCGAAGGCGGGCAGGGCCCGGCCGGCCAGCGCCGGGTCCCTGGCGAGCGCGTCCCGGAAGGCCGCCTCGGCCGCCACCTTGGTGGCGAAGAAGGGGCGGTCCGAGATGGCGGCCCAGCGGCCGTAGAGGGCCTTGAAGGAGTTCTCGACGCCGAAGAGCGCCCCCCTGGAGTGGCGGGCCTGCTCGGCGCCGCGCCGGGCGTACTCGGTGAGCAGGCCGCGGTACTCGGCCAGGAAGAGGAGGCGCTCCGGGAGCGCCACGTCGCGCTGGTGCTCCAGCTGGGCCACCGTGAGGAGCCGCTGCGTGCCGCCCGGGTTGCCGGAGACGAAGGTCAGGTCGCCGTCCTTGGCGCTGCTGGCGGCCCAGGCGAGGAAGTCGGGGGTCCTGGCCGGCGCGCCGTCCTCGTAGACGCGCAGGAAGCTCACGTCGAGGTCGTAGCGCGGGAACATGAAGTTGTCGGGATCGCCGCCGAAGAAGGCGATCGACTCCTCCGGCGCCATGACGAGCCGGACGTCCTGGTAGCGCCGGTAGACGTACAGGTCGTACCGGCCGCCCTGGTAGAGGGTGACCACCTCGCAGCGGAGCGTGTCGGCGGTCTGGCAGGCCTTGGTGAGGCGGGCCATCTCGGCGCGCTGGGCGTCGTTGAAGGCCTTGCCCTCCAGCCCCGCGGTGGCCTGGAGGATCTTGGCCGTCACGTCGACGATCCGGTCGAGGCGGTTGACCTCGAGCGCCGGGCACCTCAGCTCCTCGCCCTGGGTCCGGGCCAGGAAGCCGCCGCCGACGAGGTCCCGGCCCGGCCCGGAGAGCTGCTCGATGCAGCCGCGGGCGCAGTGGTGGTTGGTCAGGACGAGCCCGCTGCCGGAGACGAAGCTGGCGGAGCAGCCCTGGGCCAGGCGCGCCGACGAGAGCCGGACGTGGTCGAGCCAGGCGTCGGTGATCCTGGCGCCGTAGGCCTGCTCCACCCTGGCCTTGGGGAAGTTGTCGTAGGTCCACATCCCCTCGTCGGCGGTCGCGGCGAGCGGCAGGAGGGCGAGGGCGGCGGCGAGCAGTCTCTGCATGGATCGTTCTCCGGGGGCGGCGGCGGGGGAGGGGCGCCCCTGAGAGAGCCACCGCGGGGCCATCCGTGACAGCGGATCCTGCGCGGGGCCGCTCACCCGCCCGCGGGAGGGTCGTGGCCGCCTCGCGGTCGGGCCCGCCCTGGGTTAAAAGGAGGGACCATGAACCGCCTCAAGCTCTGGCTCTACATGCTCGTGGTCCTCGGCGCCGGGGTGGCCAACAGCTCCCTCATCACCGTGGAGGGGGCGGCGCGGGGGCTGCAGGAGACCGACGCGGCCCTGGCGAGCGGCGTGACGGCCCACCGGGCGCGGGAGCGGCTCATGGCGGGCCAGGCCGCGGCCGTCACCGCGCTGGCCGTCAAGGACGACCGGCTGCTCGAGGCGCTGGCCGCCGCCCCCAGGCCGGAGCCGAAGAAGAAGGGGAAGGCCGGGCCGTCGCCCGCCGGCGCCGGCGACGACGCCGACGCCGACGCCAAGGCGCGCTACGAGGCCGCCGAGGCCGCCGCCCGCTCCGCCGTGGAGCAGGCCGCCGCGACGCTCTCCATCGACCTGCCGGGCCCCGCCTTCTGGGCGGTCGCCAACCCGGAGTGGCTGGCCCGGGGCGCGGCCGCCCAGGACGTGCCGCAGGCGGAGGTGACCGGCTTCCTGCGGGACGCGGCGCGCGGCACGGTCCGCCGCGGCTACGCCCGGGTCAACGACGGGCTCTGGTACGGCGTGGCCATGCCGGCCGGCACCGGGTCGGCGCTGGTCCTCTTCCTGCCGGTGGATGCCGCCTGGACCGCCGCGCTCAAGTCCGAGTCGGGCTGCGACGTGACCATCGACGCCGGCACGCCCCAGCTCCTCACGACCGCGAGCCCCGGCGAGGCGCGCCAGGTGGTGGCGGCGACCCGCGCCGCGGCGGGCCACCCGGTGGGCGTGGGGCGGCTCGGCGACGTGCAGCTCACCGCGCCGCTGCGCATCCGGGCGCCGCTCCTCTTCGTCCACGCCCCGGCCCTGCGCGCGCAGTCGGTGGAGTTGCCCGGGCTGCCCAAGGCCCGCCTGGTCCTCTCGCGCTCCACCCTGGGCGCCTTCACCGGCCTGGCCCACTACCAGTGGGTGTCGATCGAGGTCCTGGCCGGCCTCCTGCTGGTGGGGCTGCTCCTCGGGGTGCTGGTGAAGACGGAGGTGCTGCCGCAGGTCCCGCCGCAGCTGGTGGCCGCCGCCGCCAGGATGGAGCGCGGTGACTTCTCGGTCCGCGCGCCGGAGTACCTGGGCGCGCTCGGCACCCTCTCCAGCGCGCTCAACAAGGCGGCCCAGGCGGCCCAGCTCGCCCACGCGCCGGCGCCGCACGTCGACCCCTTCGCCGCGCTGCCGCCGGAGCCCGAGCCGCACTTCGACTTCTCCCGCCCGCCGCCGACCGCGCCGCCGCCCGTCGAGGCC
>JAJYAW010000026.1 GCA_021779335.1 Myxococcales bacterium
GGCGCGCGTCGCCCAGGCCCAGGCGTCGGCGGCGGCCGCCGCCGAGGCGCTGCCGGGCGGCGAGGTCCGCCCCGGCGTCCGGGTCCGCATCGCCTCCCTCGGCCAGGAGGGCGAGGTGCTGGAGGTCGACGGGAAGCAGGCCCTGGTCCAGGCCGGGCCGCTGCGGGTGCGGCGGCCGGTGGCGGACCTCGTGCCGCTCACCGGGAAGGCCCGCGAGGCCAGGCTGGGCAAGAGCGCGGCCGACCGGCTGGCCGCCGCCGAGGAGGCGCGCCCCGACGCGCCCCGGGTCGCCGAGCGCCGCCTCGACGTGCGCGGCCTGCGGGTGGAGGAGCTGCTGCGCGAGGTGGAGCGGTTCCTCGACCGGCTCTACGCCGACGGGGAGCCGACCTGCGCCATCCTCCACGGCCACGGCACCGGGGCGCTGAAGCAGACGCTCCGGGAGGCCCTCTCCGCGTCCCCCTATGTCGGCAACTTCCGGCCCGGCGACCGACACGAAGGGGGGGACGCGGTGACGGTCGTCGTGTTCAGGAGGTGACGAACGGAGAACCCCCAAGGAGGGGGCCTGGACGGGAAGACCGCAGTGATTTCCACCTCTCCGGGAGGCCGCGCAGAGTTTGCTGGCATCGGATCGATAAATTTGCGTTCGATGGCCAGGGGCGTGTGCTATGAGCGATCACCCCGTCCGGGCTAGCCATCTTGACCGTTCCGCCCGGACTCATCCCGCGCACCCTCGCCGGAGGAAACGAATGAAGGCTCTGCAGAAGCTCCTCGTTGCTTCGCTCGCGCTGTCGCTGCCGATGGCCGGGCTCGCCCAAGCCGCGCCTCCCGCCGCGGAGGACACGGTGAAGGTGACGCCCTACGGCTTCATCCTCGCCAATGCGTACATGACGGGGAACGGCCTCACCTCCAACGACTACCCGGGCCAGGCCACCACGGCGGTCCGCGGCGGCGCGGTGCTCTACAGCGCCCGCCAGTCCCGCCTCGGCTTCCGGCTCGCCTCCAAGGACTCCTGGTCCGGCGCCGACCTGGCCGGCGTGGTCGAGTTCGACTTCAACGCCGGCCACCTCTCGACCGCCTCCACCGCCTGGTACAACGGCGTCATGCGGCTCCGGCTGGCCAACATGACGGCGAGCTGGAAGACCAGCGCCGGCAACGTCTCCATCCTGGCGGGCCAGGACTACGGCCTCGTCAACACCCTCTTCGCCGAGAGCCTGGCCTGGGTGGCCAGCCCGCTCTTCTGGCAGGCCGGCAACGTGTGGCGCCGCGCGCCGCAGTTCCGCCTCTCCTGGGGCAACTCCTTCGGTGACTACGGCCTGAACGCGGCCGTGGCGGCGCTCTCCCCGGCCACCGCCGACGGCGCCTCCGTCGACTTCGGCACCGGCAACCAGTCCCGCATGCCCAACATCGAGGCCCGCCTCGGCGCCACCGCCAAGTTCGCCCCGGACGTCACCGCGGCGCTCGGCCTCGGCTACCACGCCGGGAAGCGCCGCCTCGCTTACGGCACGGCCAACCAGCAGGACCTCTCCGACAGCATGTTCGGCGTGGACCTCGACCTCGGCCTGACCAAGTACGCCCAGGTGAAGGGCGAGTACTACAACGGCAAGGGCGCGGACGACACCTACGCCGCCATCGGCGCCTCCTTCACCGGCGCCGCCCCGAACGCCGAGGCCATCAAGACGTCCGGCATGTGGGCCCAGGCCATCCTGAAGCCGATGCCCTGGCTCTGGGTGACGGCGGGCTACGGCCAGGCCAAGGCCGACGAGGCCCAGTCGGCCGCGGGCGCCCGCACCGACAACAAGCAGGCCGCGGGCGGCGTCCTCGTCAACGCCGGCAAGTTCTGGCGGTTCGGCGTGGAGTACTGCCAGGTCACCACGACCTACAAGGGCAACGCCACCGATCAGAAGGCGACCCAGCTCGCCGTCTCCTCGATGCTGAAGTTCTAGGCCCGACCGGCCTCGACGAGGAGGGCGTCCGCGGGGACCCGCGGGCGCCCTTTCGCGTTCCGGGCGCTCCCCGGCGCCGCAGCCGGCGCCGCGCCCTACCGTCCGCCCGGCGGGACGATCCCGGCCAGCTCCACCGCCGAGCGCACCCCCATCTTCTCGAAGAGGCGCGCCCGGTGGACCTCCACGGTGCGCACGGCCAGCCCGAGCTCGTCGGCGATGGCCTTGTTGGGCAGGCCGCGCAGCACCCGCGCCATGACCTCCCGCTCGCGCGTCGTGAGCTGCTCGAGCCGCGCCGCCAGGCCCGCCTCGGCGGCGCGCTCGCCGCGCCGCGCCTCGTCCCGCCGCAGGGCCTCGATGACCAGGTCGGCCAGCTGGTTGTCGTTGGAGGGCTTCTCCACGAAGTCGAAGGCCCCCTTCTTGAGCGCCGCCACCGCCAGCGGCACGTCCCCATGGCCGGTCAGGAAGATGACCGGGAGCGTCGAGCCCCCGGCCCGCAGCAGGTCGAAGAGCTCGATGCCGCTCATCCCCTCCATGCGGATGTCGAGCACCAGGCAGCCCGGCTGGGCGGGATCGTGGCCGGCCAGGAAGTCCTCGGCCGAGGGCCAGGTGCGGGCCAGGAGTCCGCGCGACCCGAGCAGCCAGGCCAGCGCGTCGCGGATGGCGCCGTCGTCGTCCACCACGTGGACCGTGGCCGCGCGGCCGCCGGTCGGCCCCGGGTCCGGCGGCCGCTCGCTCACGCCTCCTCCAGCGGGAGCGAGAAGGCGAAGACCGTGCCGCCGGCCGCGTTGGGCTCGGCCCAGACCCGGCCGCCGTGGGTCTCCATGATGGAGCGGCAGATGTGGAGCCCCATGCCCATGCCGCCCGGCTTGGTGGTGAAGAAGGGCTGGAACATCTGCTCGCGCACCTCCGGCGTGAGGCCGGAGCCCCGGTCGGCCACCGCCACGGTGACCGCGGCCGGGGTGCGCGTCACCGTGACCTCGAGCCGCCGCTCGGCGGCCGGCGTGGCGGCCATGGCGTCCATGCCGTTGCGCACCAGGTTGAGGAGCACCTGCTGCAGCAGCACCGGGTCGGCCAGCAGCACGGGGTCCTCCCCGGCCAGCGCCGCCGAGAGCTGCACCTGCCGCTGCCGGGCCTCGGCCTCGGCGAAGCCGAGCGCCTCCTCCACCATGGCGTTGAGGTGCACCGCGGCGCGGGCGGGGGCGCGCTGGCGGACGAACTCGTGGACGCGCCGGATGATCTGGCCGGCCCGCTGCGCCTGCTGCGCCGTCTTCTGGAGCGCCTCCTCCAGGCCACCGGCGGCCGGCCCCCCCGCCCGCAGCAGGTTGAGGCTGCCGGTCGTGTAGCCGGCGATGGCGGCCAGCGGCTGGTTGAGCTCGTGGGCCAGGGCCGAGGCCATCTCGCCCATGGTGACGAGCCTGGCCGTGGCGGCCAGCTTCTCCTCCTGCTGGCGGGCCCGCTCGCGGGCCTGCTTGCGCTCGGTGATGTCGAGCACCGAGCCCATCCAGCCGGTCTGCCTCCCATCGGCGTCGATGAGCGGCGCCTCGAAGAGCAGGGCGTCGAAGCGGGCCCCGTCGCTGCGCATGAGCCGGAGCTCGGTGCCGGTGGGCGACGGGCCGGCGGCGCGGGCCGCCCGGATGGCCTCGTCGATGCCCTGCCGCTCCTCCGGCGGCCAGTAGGGGCGCGAGGACCCGCCCTGGCCGATGAGCGCCTCGGCCGGATGGCCCACCATGCGGCAGAAGGCCGGGTTCACGTAGACCACCCTCCCCTCCAGATCCACCGCGCGCATGCCCGTGTGCAGCGAGTCCTCCATGGCCTTGCGGAAGCCGTGCTCGGCGCGGAGCGCCTGCTCCGTGGCGAGCCGCCGCTGGATGTGCCGCCGCAGCGCCCACAGGTTCCAGAACATGGCCCCGGCCAGGCCGATCAGCGCGGCGGTGAGGAGGCTGGGGAGGAGCTGCGTCGCCGTCGGGTAGGAGGCCAGGTGGAGCACCAGCCCCTGGCCCGGCGGCTCGAGCGGCACCTGGTGCGCCCGCTCGGGCGACCCGGAGGCCTCCACGTTGGACTTGGCGGCCACCACCGCCCCGGAGGCGTCCAGCACCGTGACGCGGTGCTTCTCGGCGAGCCACCAGGGGACCAGGCCCGAGAGGAGCCCGTCCAGCGCGGTCACCCCCACCACGGCGCCGGTCCGCTGGCCGGCGTGGAAGCGCGGCACGAAGACCTCGAAGCGGTGCTCGCCGCCCTCGCCGAAGACCGGGCCCCAGGCCGGGTTGCCGGTGGAGAGCGCCAGCCGCCAGGCCGTCTCGCGCCGGTCGCGCGCCTCCCCCTCCGGCGCGAAGGGCGTACCCGGCGCCACCGGCTGGGGCGCCGCGGCCACCACCAGCCCCCGCCCGTCGAGCACCAGCACCTCCACCAGCCCCGGGCTGGTGGGGAGCAGGTGGGAGACCAGCAGCTCGAGGCTGGCCTGGTCGAGCGGGCGGCCGCCGGGATCCCGGTCGAGCTGCTGGAGCTGCTCCACCTCCCGGTCGAGGCTGAAGCGGATGTTCTGCTCGACCCAGAGGATGTCGCGCACCAGCCCGTCGCGCGCCTCGTCCGCCTCCTGCCGGTGCTTCACCCACAGCAGCCCGAGGAAGGCGACCACGAAGAGCGCGATGGAGACGCGCGGCGCGTGCCAGAGCCAGTGCGGGCGGCTGCGCTCGAGGGGTGCGCGCGGGGCGGGGCGGAGGAGGGAGGCCATGGCGGCGGGCTGGTCCGGCCATCCTGCCCGCCCGGGCGAGGCCGGCGCAACCGGCTCTCACCGGCCTCGACCTCGACCGGCTGGCGGGTGCATCATCCCGGGCTGACCATGACCAGCCCGGCGCTCCGCCTCGGCGCCCTCGCCGCCCTCCTCGCCGCGGCCGCTCGCCCGGCCGCAGGGCGGACCGAGCCCCCCATCGTCATCCGCTTCAGCCACGTGGTCGCGGTGGACACGCCCAAGGGCCAGGCCGCCGAGCTCTTCCGGCGGCGCGCCGCCGAGCTCACCCACGGGCGGGTCCGGGTCGACGTCTTCCCCAACGGGACCGGCTACAAGGACAACGAGGAGATCCAGGCGCTGGAGCTCGGCGCGGTGGAGATGCTGGCCCCGTCCCTGTCCAAGTTCAGCCAGGTCGGCGTCAAGGGGTTCGAGGCCTTCGACCTGCCCTTCCTCTTCGAGGACGAGGCGGCGCTGCGGCGGGTCACCGAGGGCCCCGTGGGGAAGGCCCTGCTCGCCAGGCTCGACGAGAAGGGGATCGCCGGGCTGGCCTTCTGGGACTCCGGCTTCAAGTCCTTCTCCGCCAACCGGCCGCTGCGCCGGCCCGAGGACTTCAAGGGGCTGCGCATGCGCATCCAGGCCTCCGGGGTGCTGGACGCCCAGATGCGGGCGCTCGGGGCCCTGCCGCAGGTCCTCCCGTTCTCGGAGGTCTACCGGGCGCTGGAGGCGGGCATCGTCGACGGCTGCGAGAACCCCGTCTCCAACTTCTACACGCAGGGGATGTTCCGGGTGCAGCGCCACCTCACGCTGACCCACCACGGCTACCTCGGCTACGCGGTCATCGCCAACCGCCGCTTCTGGGACGGCCTCCCGGCCGAGGTGCGCCGGGCCCTGACGCAGGCGCTCGCCGAGGCCACCGCCTACGCCAACCGGCTGGCCCGCGAGAAGGAAGAGGCCGACCTCGAGGCGGTGCGCCGGGCCGGCACCACCGAGATCCACGTCCCCACCAGGGAGGAGCGGCAGCGCTTCGTGCGAGCGCTCCTGCCGGTGCACCACGCCATGGAGGACCGGCTGGGGCGGGGGTTCGTCCGCTCGATCTACGCGGCCACCGGCTTCGATCCCGCCGCGCCCTGACCACCCCCCGGGCGGGTCAGCCTGCGGATCTCCACAATGGCGCCGGGCGCCGTCTTGCGTGCAAACTACCGCCTCGAACCGCACCCCCCCGTGCCTGGAGGAACCCCATGCGCCTGACCGCTCCCCGCATCCTCTCCCTCACCGCCGCCCTGGCGCTCGCGCTCCCCGGCGCCGCCGCCGCCGCGCCCGTCAAGGTCGGCTTCATCAACTCCATCACCGGCCCCCAGGCTCCCATCGGCGAGACCATGACCAACGGCATGGAGATGGCCGTCGACGACCTGAAGAAGAGGGGCATCGACGTCAAGGTCGTCAAGCAGGACGACATGGGCAAGCCGGACAAGGCCATCAGCGCCATCGAGCAGCTCGCCACCGGCGACGACGTCTCGGTCATCGTGGGGCCCTACACGTCGGCCTGCGCGGCCGCCGTCGCCAAGCAGACCGAGCAGTACCAGGTGGCCGAGGTCATCCCGGCCGCCTCCAAGGAGGACCTGACCCGGCTCGGCTACAAGTGGGTCTTCCGCACCAACGCCCCCGGCGACGTCTACGCCAAGTCGCTCATCGACGCCGCCCTCAGCTTCGGCAAGCCCAAGAGCGTGGCCTTCATCTACGAGTCCACCGACTTCGGCTCCTCGCTCTCCAAGGTGGGCAAGGTGTACGCGGAGAAGATGGGGCTCAAGGTGGTGGCCGACGAGGGGTACCAGGCCGGCTCGCCCGACTACCGCTCCACGCTCACCAAGCTCAAGGCGGCCAACCCCGACCTGGTCTTCATGGTCTCCTACGTGGCCGACGCCATCCTGCTCATGCGGCAGTCGCGCGAGATCGGGCTGAAGCCGCAGGCGTTCCTGGGCGGCGGCGCCGGCTTCGACACCTCCCAGTTCGAGAAGGAGGCGCAGATCTCCACCAACGTCTTCTCGGTGACCCAGTGGACGCCCGACTCCAGCCCGGCGGCCGAGGACTTCAACAAGCGCTACACCGCCAGGTTCGGCAAGCGCCCCACCTACCACGCCGCCTGCACCTACGTGTCCATCATCTCGGCGGCCGAGGCCGCGGCCAAGGCCGGCGGCGACCGGGCCAAGACCCGCGAGAACCTGGCCACCATGACCTGGAACGGCATCATGGGGACGGTGCACTACGGCGCCTACGACGGCTTCACCAACCAGAACCACGTGCAGATGCCCGTGACCCAGTACCAGGGCGGCAAGGCGGTCACCGTCTACCCGCCGTCGCTGGCCAAGGGGGCCAAGGCCGTCTACCCGTTCCCGGGCTGGAAGTAGCCCCTCCACGCGGCGCGACGTGCGGGCGGGCCGGTCCGGGCCGCCCGCCGCCGCCCGCCTCCGGTCTCGAGGCCCCGGCGCCCCTGGGCGCCGCGAGGCCACCCGACCCGGCGCAGGCTCCCCGGCGGCCCGCCCCGCCCGACGGCGGTGGTGGCGCGAGGTGACGATGATCGTCTTCTTCCAGTCCCTGATCTCCGGCATCCTGGTGGGCGGCATCTACGCCCTCATCGGGATCGGCCTCACCATCATCTTCGGGGTGATGCGGGTCATCAACTTCGCCCACGGCGACCTGCTCATGCTGGGCATGTACGCCACCTGGCTCCTCTTCAAGTACCTCGGGCTCGACCCCTACGTGGCGCTGGTCGTCACCATGCCGCTCCTGTTCCTGTGGGGCGCCCTGCTGCAGAAGGTGATCATCAACCGGGTGCTGGGGGCGCTGCCGCAGAACCAGATCCTGCTCACCATCGGGCTCGGCCTGATCATGAGCAACTCCGTCATGCTGCTCTTCACCTCCGACTACCGCATCCTCACCACCAGCTACTCCTCCTCCTCCTTCAGCCTGCTGGGCATCTCCATCTCCCAGCCGCTGCTCTACTCGTTCCTGGTGACGGTGGCCATCACCGGCGTCCTCTTCTGGTTCCTGCAGACCACCGACACCGGCCAGGCCATCCGGGCCACCGCGCAGGACCGCGACGCGGCCCAGCTCATGGGCATCAACGTGAAGCGCATGTCGGTGCTGGCCTTCGGGCTGGGCACGGCGCTGGCTGGCACCGCCGGCGCGCTGCTGGCGCCCACCTACTACATCTTCCCCCAGGTGGGCGGCCCGTTCACGCTGAAGGCCTTCGTGGTGGTGGTGCTGGGGGGCATGGGATCCATCGTCGGCGCGACGCTGGGCGGGGTCCTCATCGGCGTGACCGAGTCGATGGCGGCGGTGTACGTGGGCAGCGGCCTCAAGGAGCTGGTGGTCTACGTCCTCTTCCTGCTCATCCTGCTCTTCCGCCCCGCCGGCCTGCTGGGAAAGTCGAGGGCCTGATGCGCGCCCCTCCCGTCGCGCTCCGCCGGCCCGCCCGCGGCTTCTCCACCCCGGCCCTGCTGGCCTACCTGACGGTCATCGCCCTGCTGGCGCTGGTGCCCCAGCTCACCCACAAGCCCTCGCTCCTCCACCTCTGGATCATGGTCTTCCTGGCCATCTCCCAGGGGGCGGCCTGGAACGTCATCGGCGGCTACACCGGCCAGTACTCGGTGGGCCACGCCGCCTACTTCGGCCTGGGCGCGTACATCACCATGCTGCTGCTGGAGATGCACCAGGTCCCGCCCTGGTACGGCCTGGGGCTGGCCATGGTGGGCGCGGTGCTCCTCTCGGTGATCATCGGGGCCATCACCTTCCGGCTGCGCGGCCCCTACTTCGTGCTGGCCTCCATCGCGGTGGCCGAGATCATCCGGCTGGCCGCCCTCGACTTCAGGGACTTCACCCGCGGCGCCGAGGGCATCCTGCTCAGCGGCATCCCGCCGCTGCAGCTCGGCGCGCACCTGACCATCCGCTTCGTCGGCAAGCAGCCCTTCTTCTACGCCGCGCTGGCGCTGGCGGTGCTGGCCGTCTCCAGCAACTGGGTGGTGCAGCACACCAAGCTCGGCTACTACTTCCAGGCCATCCGCGAGGACCAGGACGCGGCCCACAGCCTGGGCATCAACCCGACCCTGCACAAGAGCATCGCGCTGGCCATCTCGGCCGCCCTCACCGCGGCGGCCGGCGCCATCTTCGGCCTCTACGTCCGCTTCATCGATCCCAACATCGTCTTCAGCCTGCCCGACGTCTCGGTGCAGATGGTGCTGATCTGCATCATCGGCGGCATCGGCACCATCCTGGGGCCGGTCCTGGGCGCGGTGGTCCTGGTGCTCCTCTCGGAGACGCTCCGCAACCCGGGGTGGCTGGTGCAGGTCGGCGTGCTGGGCGAGGACTCCACCCTGGTGGACTTCATCGAGCAGCGGCTCTCCAGCGCCCACGTCCTGGTCTACGGCGTGCTGGTGGTGATCGTGATCCTCTTCGCCCCCGACGGGCTGCTGGGCGTGCTGCGCAAGGGGCTGGACCGGCTGCGGCGGCGCCCCGGCGCCTCCGCCGCGCCGCGCGCGGCCGCCTAGGGGAGACGCCATGACCGCCATCCTCGAGATCAAGCACGTCTCCAAGTTCTTCGGCGGCCTCTCCGCCAACTCGGACGTCTCCTTCGACGTCGAGCCCGGCTCCATCACCGGGCTCATCGGCCCCAACGGCGCCGGCAAGACCACCCTCTTCAACTGCATCACCGGCTACTACCCGCCCTCCAAGGGGGATATCCTCTTCAAGGGCGAGCGCATGAACGGGCGCCAGCCGGACCAGGTGTGCCGCCTCGGCATGGCACGCACCTGGCAGAAGGTCCGGCCGCTCGCCAAGATGACGGTGGTCGACAACGTCATGGTGGGCGCGCTGCTCCGGACCCACTCGCTGCGGGTGGCGCGCGAGGTGGCCATGGAGCGGCTCGAGGTGGTCAAGCTGGCCGACAAGGCCGGCGCCCTGGCCGGCGGGCTGCCCATCGGTGAGCGCAAGAAGCTGGAGGTGGCGCGCGTGCTGGCCACCCGGCCGGAGCTCCTGCTGCTCGACGAGGTCATGGGCGGCCTCAACCCGGCCGAGTCGGAGGAGATCATCCTGCTCATCCTGGAGCTCAAGCGGCTCGGCCTGACCCAGGTGGTCATCGAGCACGACATGAAGGCCATCATGCGGATGTCCGACCGGATCGTGGTCCTCAACTCGGGCGAGAAGCTCGCCGAGGGGACCCCGCAGGAGGTGGCCCACGACCCCGAGGTCGTCGCCGCCTACCTGGGGGAGGCCGTCCATGCTTGAGATCTCGCGCCTGCAGTTCGCCTACGGCGACCTCCAGGTCCTCTGGGGCGTGGACCTCTCGGTGCAGCAGGGCGAGATCGTCACCGTGGTGGGCGCCAACGGCGCCGGCAAGTCCACCATCCTGCGCAACTGCTCGCGGCTGGTGAAGGCCGGGACCGGCGCCATCACCTTCCAGGGGGAGGACCTGGCCGGGCTGCAGTCGCACGAGGTCGTGGCGCGCGGCCTGGTGCAGGTGCCCGAGGCGCGGCGCATCTTCCCGGAGATGACGGTGGTGGAGAACCTGCGCATGGGCAGCTACCTGCCGGCCACCCGCCCGGACCGGCAGCGCAACATGGACCGGGTCTTCTCGCTCTTCCCCAGGCTGGGGGAGCGCAGGAAGCAGCTGGGCGGCACCATGTCCGGCGGCGAGCAGCAGATGCTGGCCATCGGGCGCGGCCTGATGGCCAACCCCAAGCTGCTGCTCCTCGACGAGCCGAGCCTGGGGCTCTCGCCGCTCTTCGTGAAGAACATCTTCGAGATCATCAAGCAGATCAACGCGCAGGGGACCACCATCCTGCTCGTCGAGCAGAACGTCTACCAGTCGCTGCACATCAGCCACCGGGCCTACGTGCTGGAGACCGGCCGGGTGGTCCTGAGCGGGACCGGCCCGGAGCTGCTGGAGAACGCCCACGTCAAGAAGGCCTTCCTGGGGATCTGATCATGAGCGCGCGCAAGCTGACCGTCGGCGACTGGATGACCCGCGACCCCATCACCATCCAGGACGGCGCCAGCATCATCGAGGCCATCCACCTGCTCAAGGAGAAGAACATCCGCCGGCTCCCGGTCATGCACGGCCGGGAGATCGTCGGGCTGGTCACCGAGAAGATGCTGCTCGGCTACGTGCCCCTCAAGGCCACCTCGCTGGACCAGTGGGAGGTCCACTTCCTGCTCTCCAAGACCTCGGTGCGGGAGGCCATGAACCCGAAGCCCTACACGGTCCACGCCCAGACGCCGCTCGGCGAGGCGGCCAAGCTGCTGCGCGACCGGAAGCTCAACGGCGTGCTGGTGGTGGACGCCATCGGCGGGCTGGCCGGCCTGCTCACCACCACCAACGCCCTCGAGGCGCTCATCCACTTCGCCGACCAGGCCGCCGGGTAGGCGCCCCGCGGCGCGCCCCGCCGGGGCGCCGGCCTCAGGCGAGGAGCATCCGGCCGGCCGCGTAGAGCCCGACCGCGATGGCCACGCCGCGCATGGCCGCCGGCGGGAGCCGCTGGGCCAGGTGCGCGCCGGTCCAGCCGCCGACGACGTTGGCCGCCGCCATGAGGAGCGCCAGCCACAGGTCGGCGTGGCCGGTGGCCATGAAGAGGACGGCGGCCGCGCCGTTGATCAGGAACGACAGCAGCACCTTGAGGGCGTTGGCGTGCTGGCCGCTCGCCGGCAGGAGCACGCTCATGGCCGCCAGCATGATGATGCCCATGGCCGCGCCGAAGTAGCCGCCGTAGACGGCCACCACGAGCTGGACCAGCCAGAGCGCCGCCGGGTGGTCCGCCCCCGGCACCCGGGCCAGGGCCCGCTTGATGGGCCCCTGGAGCGCCAGCAGGACGCAGGCCACGACGATGAGCCAGGGGACCACCGCCGCGAAGACCCGCTCGGGCAGGTAGAGCACCAGCGCCGACCCGGCCACGCCGCCGATCACGGAGGGGACCGCCAGCGAGATGGCGCGCCTCCGCTCCTCCTGGAGGTGCTTCTTGTACGCGAAGGCGCTGGAGAGCTGCCCTGCCCAGAGGGCCACGGTGTTGGTGGCGTTGGCGGTGACCGCGGCGGCCGGCCCGCCCCCGAGCACGCCGACGAGGGCCGGGAAGGTGAGGAGCGTGCCGCCCCCGGCGATGGCGTTGATGACGCCGGCCCCGACCGCGGCGGCGGCCAGGAAGGCGCCCTGGGAGAGGGTCACGGTCATGCCACCTTCCTACCGCGGTCGGGCCCGGCTTGCACCCGGGACGAGGAGGACGGCGGGTCCGCCCCAGCGCCCGGCGCCCCGCCGCGAGCCTTGCGGTCGCGCCCCGGGCCCGGCAAGCTCCGCGGCAGGAGGCAGCCCCCATGGCGAGCGGACTCGATCACGGCGAGGTCATCCACCACGCGGGCCGCCACGCCCGCTCCCCGGCGCTCGTCGACGGCGTGCCCGCCCTGGCCGGCCGCGGCGAGCCGGGCCTCCGGATCGGCTGGGCGCCCTTCTTCGCCGCCCTCAGCGCCCGCGGCGAGACCCTCGTCCTGGCTTCGGACGGGGCGTCCCGGACGGCGCCCCTGGCCTCGCTCCCTTCCCCCTCCCGCCCTTCCCCGGCGGCGGTGTTCCTCCACCGCGCCTCGGCGATCCTGCGCGCCCTGCGCGGCCTGGCCCCCTGACCTCGACCCGGCCGCCGCGGCCGCCCCGGTCCTGGCGGGCCGGGCCCCGCAGCCCCGGCTCCGGCGCCGGCAGGGCCGACGTGAGCTTGAGCTCCACGCGGCGGCGCTGCGGCGAGACGTTGACCACGTCGACCTCCACGGCGTCGCCGACCCGGAAGGCCCGCCCGGAGGCGCGGTCCACCATGGCGTGGTGGACCAGGTCCAGCTCGAAGTCGCCCGGCAGGTCCTCGGCCTTGACCATCCCCTCCACGAAGAAGGGGGTGAGCTCGATGAAGAGCCCCGGCTCGGCGACCGCCGCCACCGTGCCCGGGAAGCGCTGCCCCACCTTGTCCAGCATGAAGAGGGCGGCGTAGTAGCTCATGATCTCGCGCTCGCCCTCCATGGCGGCCCGCTCCCGCTCCGAGGCGCGCGCCGCCACCTCGTCGAGCGTGCGCGCCGCCGGCCGCGCCACCGGCCGCCCCTCGCGCCGGGCCCACTCCTCCTTGAGGAGCCGGTGGACCATGAGGTCCGGGTAGCGGCGGATGGGCGAGGTGAAGTGGAGGTAGTGCTGCGCCGCCAGGCCGAAGTGCCCGACGTTCTCGGCCGAGTAGACGGCCTGCATCATGGCGCGCAGCAGGAGCTGGTTGAGCGCCCGCTGCTGCCGGTGTCCCTTCAGGCTGGTGAGGAGCCCGTCGAGCTTGCGCGGGTCCACCGGCGCCTTCGGCACCTCGAAGCCGTGGGTGGCGGCCAGGTCCAGGAAGATCTGCAGCTTCTCCTCGTCCGGCACGCCGTGCACCCGGTAGATGGTGGGCAGCTCGCGGTCGGCGAACCAGCGGGCCACCGCCTCGTTGGCGGCCAGCATGAACTCCTCGACGATGCGGTGGGCCCGGTTGCGCGGCCGCTTCTCCAGCCCGAGCACCTTCCCCTCGGCGTCCAGCACCACCTTGGCCTCGGGGAGGTCGAAGTCGATGGAGCCGCGCCGGCGGCGCATGGCGGTGAGCTGGTCCTGCAGCTCGCCCATGAGCTCGAACTGGGGGCGGAAGCGCTCGCGGTCGGCCAGCACCTCGCCGTCGAGCACCCGCGCCACCTCGGTGTAGGTGCAGCGGGCGGCGCTGCGCATGACGGCCTCGTAGACCTCCACGCCCTTGGGCTCGCCGCGGGCGTCGATGACCATGTCGGCCACCATGCAGAGCCGCTCCACGTCCGGGTTGAGCGAGCAGATCCCGTTGGAGAGCCGCTCCGGCAGCATGGGCAGGACCTGCATGGGGAAGTAGACGCTGGTGCCGCGGCGCAGCGCCTCGGCGTCCAGCGCCGAGCCGGCCCGCACGTAGTGGGCCACGTCGGCGATGGCCACCACCAGGCGCCAGGCGCCGCCGCCCCGGGCGTAGGGGAGCCGCTCGACGTAGACCGCGTCGTCGAAGTCGCGGGCGTCCTCCCCGTCGATGGTGACGAGGGGCAGGTTGGTCAGGTCGCGGCGGCCCAGCTTGTCGTCGGGGCGCACCCGGTCCGGCACCTGGCTGGCCTCGGCCGCCACCCCCTCCGGGAAGACGTCGGCGAACCCCTTGGCGTACGCCACCGAGAGGACCTCGACGCGCGGCTCGCCGGGGCGGCCGATGACCTCGACCACCTCGCCGGCCAGCGCGCCGGTGCCCGGGGTCAGCGCCACCTTGACCACGTCGCCGTCGCGCGCCAGCCCCGACTCGCCCACCGGCACCGTGCCGCCCAGCGAGGGATCGATGGGCACCACGAAGCTGAACGAGCCGCGCCCCTGGTAGGCCCCGATGAGGAAGCGGCGGCGGCGCTCCACCACCTCGAGCAGCTTGCCGGCAGAGCGCCCGTTCCGGCCGGGCACGATCTCGACGCGCACCAGGTCGCCGTCGAAGGCGCGGGTGGCCTCTCCCGGCGGCAGGAAGACGTCCTCCCCGTCGCGGTCGAGCCGGGCCACGAAGCCGAAGCCGTCGCGGTGGCGCGTCAGCGTGCCCACGATGCCGCGCCCGCCGGAGAGCCGGCCGCTCCGGGCCTGGGACTGCCCCTCCGCGCTCCGGGCCTGGGACTGCCCCTCGGCGCTTCGGGCCTGCGGCGGCCCGCCGGCGGCGCGCTGTGGCGGCGGCACGGCACCCACCAGCGTCCAGCGCTTGCCGTCGCGGGAGGCCAGCCCCTCCGCCACCAGGTCGCGCAGGACGCGCTTCACCTCGGTCTGCTCTCCGGCGTGGAGGCCGGCCTGGTGGAGCAGCTCCTTCAGCCCGGCCGGCTGGCCGGCGAAGTGGGTCAGGGACTTCAGGAGCGCGTCACGGCGGCGCTCGCGCCTGGGGTTCTCGTTCATGGGATGTCGTTCTCGTCGAGTGGTCTGCGGCGGCTCCGGGCTCGGAGCGCGCCGCGAGGCGAAGGGAATCCGGCGTGCGCCTGCGTGGATCGGGGCGGGAGCCTTGGCTCGCCCGGGCCGGTGAGGACGGCCTCCAGGACAGCGCCGGAAGAGGTGCGGCGGGGCCACCCAGCGGGGCGACCGAACCCACCGTGTACGGCATCCGGACCGGGAACGCAACCGGCCGCCCCCGCCGGGCCGCCGCCGCGCCGGCCCCGGTGGGGCTCCGCGCCGGGGCCCGGGCGCGCCGCCGGATGG
>JAJYAW010000395.1 GCA_021779335.1 Myxococcales bacterium
GGCGCGGTTCCTGGCGCAGGCGCGGGCGCGGGCGGCGGCCGGCTTCTCGCTCCTCCACCTGCGCGCCGCCCTGGAATGAGGCGAGGCGGCGCGAGCGCGCCGCCTCGTGACGACCGCGGGGAGCGCGCGGTCGGTCAGCGTGCCGCCGCGCCGATCTTCTGCACCGCCGCCGCGAAGGCCTCGGCGATCGGGGCGAAGACCCGCTCCGCCTCGCGTGCGGCCCGGGCGTCGCGGGAGAGCGCGGCGGTGGAGAGGCGGAGGCAGACGAACCGGTAGACGGCCGAGAGCCGGTCGCAGAGCTCCGGCGCCCTCGAGTGGTCGAGGGTGGCGTGGAGCTCCACGACGATGTCGGAGGCCTTGGCGAGGGAGGCCGCGGCCCCGGGTCCGCGGCCCGTCTCGAGGGCCTGCGCCCCGGTGCGGATGTTGCGGAGCGCGGCCTCGAAGAGGAGGACCATGAGCCGCTCCGGGGAGGCGGTCTCGCGCTGGGCGGTGGCGTAACGGCGGACGGCGGGGTTCATGGCGCTCCTCGAGTGCTGGAGGGAGGCGAGAGGCCGCCCCGGGGCTGGTGGCCGCGGGGCGGCGCTTCGCGGAGCCTACCTCGGCGCGTGCTAGCCGATGAGCTTGAGGGCGAGCTGGGGGACCTGGTTGGCCTGGGCGAGGACGGAGACGCCGGCCTGCTCGCGGATCTGGGCCTGGGCGAGGTTGGAGGTCTCCTGGGCGACGTCGACGTCGCGGATGCGGCTGTCGGCGGCGGAGAGGGACTGGGAGAAGGCCTGGATGGTGGTGATGGCGTCCTGGAAGCGGTTGCCGGCGGCGCCGAGGCTGGCCTGGGCGGTGTTGACGTCGGCCAGGGCGGCGTCGAGGGCGGTCAGGGCGTTCTGGGCGCTCGTCTGGGTGCTCAGGTCGATGGCGGAGATGCCCATCGTCGAGGTGGTGGCGTCGACGGTGCTGACGGCGATCCGGTCGTTCGCGGTGTTGCCGATGCCGACCTGGAAGGAGAGGGTGCTCACCCCGGAGAGGAGGTTCTGCCCGTTGTAGTTGGTGTTCTGGGCGATGCGGTCGATCTCGGAGAGGAGCGAGTTGGCCTCGGTGGCGACGAAGGCGCGCTCCGAGTTGCCGATGCCGCTGGAGGCCGACTCCATGGCCAGCTCGCGGAGGCGGGTGATCATGTTGACGGTGTCGTTGAGGGCGGCCTCGGTCGACTGGACGATGGAGACGCCGTCGTTGGCGTTGCGGACGGCCTGGCCGTAGCTGGCGATGGAGGCCTCGAGCTTGGTGGAGATGCCGAGGCCGGCGGCGTCGTCGCCGGCGGAGTTGATCCGGTAGCCGGAGGAGAGGCGCTGGAGGGAGGTGTTGAGGCTGTTGGTGGTGTCGGAGAGGTTGTTCTGGGCGTCGAGCGAGGCGATGTTGGTGCGGATGGAAAGCATGACGTCTCCTTGGATGGTCGGGGGAGGCCGTCGTGGTCTCGTCCCTCACCCCTCTCCTCGGCGCGCCCCGCAGATCGCTTAAGGGCCCGAGGACCGGGCAGGTTTTGCCCGACTCGCCCGGCAAGATCGGCCGGGCGGGCCCGCGGCGGCGCGGGGCCGCTGGACCGGTGGATGGGTGGATCGGTGGATCGGTGACGGGCGGCGCGGCGCGGCGCCGATCGAGCCGCGCTCAGCGCCGGCGGTAGGCGGCGCCGGCGCGGCGCGACTGGGCCGCCAGGGCGAGCGCGCCGGCCAGGCGGCGCTGGACGCCCCCGGCGGCGTCCACGCAGCGCCGCTGGAGGGCCTGGGCGCGCGCGAGCGCCTCGGGGGAGAGCCGGATCCGCTCGGCCTCGAGCGCGCCGACCGCGCGGGCGAGGACGGCCGAGGCCTCGGCCGCCCGGAGCGGCTCGTCCGCCTCGAGCGCGGCGGCGGTCGCGGCGAGCGCCGCCTCGTAGGCGGAGACGAGCCCGGGTGCGTCCACGCGGGTCACGCGACGGGCGACGACGAGCTGGTGCTCGAGGTGGAGAAGAGGCCGGGGAGGGCGGCGGTCGCGGCCAGGAAGCTCCCCGAGGACTTGAGGCTGCTGATCGTCGTCTCCATCGCGGTGAACTGGTCGACCAGGCTCTGCTGGTAGGTCGCGATCTGGGTCTGCAGCTGGGTCTGCTGGTCGGTGAGCTGCTGGATCGAGGTGTTGAGCCCCGCCTGGTCGAGCGCGAGGAAGCCGGTCCCCGGGAAGGTCTCGTTGCTCACCAGGGTGTCGACCGCCGCCTGGAGGCCGCTGGAGGCGGTCGAGAAGATCTGGTTGACCGCCTGCGGGTTGGTCTGCAGGGCGGCGGTGAGGGTGGGGGTGTCGATGGAGAGGGCGCCGGTGTTCGGGTCGGACTGGACGCCGAGCTCGGCGAGGGTGCTCACCCCCGTGATCCCGGGGACGGAGGTGGTGATCAGCGACTGGAGCTGTCCGCCGAGGTCCTGGACGGTGAAGTCGCCGGTGAGGGTCGAGGAGCGGTCGGTGCTCGGGGTCGGGTTGAGCGCCGTCTGGACCATCGACATGACGCCGTTGTAGGCGCTCACGAAGGTCTGGAGCCGGGCCTGGGTGCCGGCGACGTCGGTGGCCAGGGCCAGCGTCTCGGTCGTGCCCTGCGTCTGGCCGGTCGGGGCGCCCTGGTTCAGCGTGAGGGTCACCCCGGGGATGGCGTCGGTGACCACGTTCGACTGCCGGGTGAACTGGAGGCCGTCGACGTTGAAGGAGGCGTTCTGCGCCGCCTGGGTCTGGGTGAAGCCCGGGTTCTGGCCGGTGCCGCCGGTCCCCGGGGTGAAGGCGATCGACAGGGCGCTGCTCGAGCTCGTCCCGGTGTAGCCGGTGCCGATGGTCGAGACGGAGAGGTAGGTCGACCCGGTGGTGTTGGTGAGGACGGTGGCCGAGATGGGGGCGCCGAGCTGGTTGATGGCGTAGGCGACGTTGGAGAGGGAGGTCCCGTCGGCGATGTTGATCGGCGCGTAGCTCTGCCCGGCGACGGTGATCTGGAGCGAGCCGCCGAGGACGCCGGAGGAGGGCGCGGCGAACTGGGAGGAGAGCCACTTGGAGCCGAGGGCCAGCTGATCGACCCGGACGTTGTAGCTCCCCGGCGCGGCGGAGGTCCCGGCGGTCGCGGTGAACGAGCTGTTGGCGGAGGTCACCTTGGTGGCGAGGACGCCGTTGGTGCCGAGGTCGTCGGCCGCGGTCTGGAGCGACGCCAGGTTCGACATCAGCGTGCCCACCAGCGAGACCTTCGACTGGAGGGCCGTCTGCTCGGTCTGGAGGCTGGTGAGCGGGATCGACGCGATCTGGACCAGGCTCTGGATGATCGAGTTGTCGTTCAGGCCGGAGGCGAGGCCGCTCGCCTGGAAGACCGGTGCCGTGGTGGCCATGTGGACCTCCTTGGAGTCCAGCCTCTCCCCGGGGGGCTCCCGGGGGGAGGCTGGGTGTGCGACGGGAGCGGCTAGCCGATGAGCTTGAGGGCGAGCTGGGGGACCTGGTTGGCCTGGGCGAGGACGGAGACGCCGGCCTGCTCGCGGATCTGGGCCTGGGCGAGGTTGGAGGTCTCCTGGGCGACGTCGACGTCGCG